>JBOGYT010000055.1:0-15323 GCA_050696955.1 Solirubrobacteraceae bacterium
GGCCCCGACCGCCCGCCGCCGGGCGCGGTCGGTGAGCGTGACGAGGTCGACGCCCGACAGCTCGGACAGCAGGCGATGCAGCACGACGGGCGTGCCGCCCGGCGTCGGCGGGGCGTAGGCGTGCACGAGCAGCAATGTGTCGCGATCAGCCACGGCGCGGCCGCAGGCGGGTGAGCCCCGCGCGCAGGAGCTCCAGCACATGGCGCACGTCCTCGCGTCCCGGGAGCAGATCGCCCGGCCCGACGGTCGGCGCGCGCAGCAGCACCGCGAGGCCGGCCGCCAGCACCGTGACGTAGACGCCGCAGGAGACGGCCGCGGCGCCGTTCATGCCCCACTCCCGCACGGCCAGCCAGTACAGCGGCAGCGCGCCGAGGAGCGCCAGCGACTGGATGATCGTGGTCAGGCCGGGCCGTCGCAGGGAGGCGACGATGTACAGGCTCACGATGTACCACAGCGTCAGGCAGACGGTGCCGGGGAGGAGGATCTGCAGCGGCTCGGCGGCCGGCTCGAAGCGCGCGCCGAACAGGACGGTCATGAACGGGTGCGCGAGCGCCGCGAGGGCGAGCGCGATCGGAGCCATGATCAAAAGCAGCTTGCGCACGAGCTCGGCCGTCAGCTTGGCCGCCTCGTCGGGCGGATCGCTGCCCAGGCGCTTGGCGCTGGCGCCGTACGCGGCGTGCCCGAGCATCGAGATCCGCTCGGCGAGGACCGAGGCCTGCGAGTACAGGCCCACGGCCGCCGGTCCGAGGCGGGCGGAGATGAACAGCACGTCGACGCGCAGGAAGCCCTGGTGCGCGAGCGTCCCGATGTAGCCGCGCAGGCTGAACGACCCGATCTCGCGGACCAGCGCGCGCGGTGGCCGCGCGGGAGGGGCGAGCAGCCGGAAGCTCATGACCGCGGTCGCCGCGGCGACGGCGATGGTCGTCAGCAGCCAGGCGAACACGGCCCAGTACGGGTCGTGCGTGAGCACGACGGCGGGCACGAGCGCCAGCGGCGTCACGACGGCGGCGGCGACGCGCAGCGCCGAGATCTCCTTGACCCGCCCCAGGCCGGTGAGGCCGGCGCCGAGGATCTGCGCGTACAGCAGCGGGGCGATCCCGAGCCCGACGGTCAGGAGCATCGTGCGATCCAGTCCGCCCAGGACGCTGTCGATCAGCGGCCCGGAGAACACGAGGAGCAGCGCGGTGCCGATCACGCCGGCCAGGACGCTGAAGGCCGCGACGATCCAGTGCAGCTGAGCCAGCGGCGCGTTCGGCCGCGCCGCGTAGACCATGGCGCTGGTGGTGAGGCCGAAGCTGCCGACGAGCGCGATGATCATCGCCGCCAGCAGCGCGAGGAAGAAGATGCCGCGGTTGGCCGGGCCGAGCCCGCGCGCGACGACGATCGCCGTGGCGAGCGTGGAGATCGCCGTCGCCGCGTCGGCCTGGAGCAGGAAGTACGTCGCGCGCGCCAGCCCGGGCGATGTGGCCACCGGCTCGGGGCCGGACCGGCGGCTCACGAACCGCCGGCGCGACGGCAGACCATGATCTTCGTCGAGGGGCCGCGACGGACGACGCGCGTGAGCGCGACCTCGAGCGGGTAGAGCGCCGCGCCGGCGGCGAAGCCGAGCGCCTCGCCGCGGGTGGCCGTGCGCGTGAGCAGCGACCACCACAGCCGCAGCAGCCGGCTGCGCGTGTCGACCGGCGTGTTGAGCAGCACGAACATCGGCCGCATCGCCACGGGCTCCAGTCCCGCCTGCGCGAGCGCGCGGCGGATGTCGGCCTCGGTCCGGCTCACCTGGTGAGCGGCGCTCGGCGTCGCCAGCGCCGGGAAGTTGTCGCTGAACACGAGGCGGCCGGCGGGCGCCAGCAGCCCGGCGAGGTTGGCCAGGGCGCGCGCGAAGCCCGCGTCGTCGACGATGTGAAACAGGACGTCCATGGCCGAGATCGCGTCGTAGCTCCCCGGCGGCAGGCTCGTGCGCTCGCCGGCGGCGTCGAAGCGGTGGATGGCGAGGTCGGGCCAGCGCGCGCCGAGCGCCACGGTCGCGCGCTCGGTGAGGTCGGATCCCTCCGGTGCCGCAACCCCCAGACGCCGCCAGGCCTCGAGGTAGAAGCCCGTACCGGAGCCGACATCGAGCACGCGTGCTTGGGGGCTCAGCGGCACGTGCGCGCGCACCACGCGTGCGAAGACCCGTCCGCGAACGGCGTACATCCAGCGGTTGAACGCGCGGCCGAGCCCGATCCAGCCGACGCCCCCAAGCGAGTATTCGCGCGTGAGCCGGTCTTCCCAGTACTGCTTGGTGTCGAGCGCCGTCATGCGGTAAGGGGCCGGCGGCCCGGACGGGCCCGCGGCGCCTGAGTGTGCCATACCTGCGCGGCGGCCTTCGTACAGCCGGCGCCTATCCTCCGGCCCCGTGCGCGTGCTGCTCGTCACCGACTGGTACCCGGCTGAACGGGACGACGTCGCGGGGGTGTTCGTTCGCGAGCATGCGCTGGCGCTGGGTGACGCCGGCCACGACGTGACCGTCCTGCACCTCACCGGGCCGGTCCGCGGGGCGGGTCCGCCGCGCCTGTATGACCTGGCGGGCGCCGACCCACCGCTGACGCGCTTCACCTATGGCCGCGCGCTGGGGCTCGGCATGGCGCTCAACCTCGCCGGCGGACGGCTCGGGCTCGCGCGTCTGCTGCGCCGAGGCTTCGAGCCCGAGGTGGTCCATGCGCACGAGTTCGGGGCCGGTCTGGTCGCGGTCTCGCTTGCGCGCCGGCTGGGCGTTCCCGTCGTCGTCTCCGAGCATCTCTCGCGGTTCGCGCTTGGCGGGGTCGGGGGGGCGGCGCGGCTGATCGCCCGGCGAGCGTTCGCGGCGGCGGATATCGTCTGCCCGCCCAGCGCCGTGCTGCGCGACGCCCTCGTCGCGGATGGGTACCGGGCCCGCTTCGAGGTGGTGCCCAACCCGGTCGACATCGACCTGTTCCACGTCACGCCGCGCGCGCCACGCCCCCCCGGAGTGCCCGCGCGCGTCATCGTCGTCGCAGCGCTCAAGCCGGTCAAGGGCGTCGACCTGCTCGTCGAGGCGGTGGCGCTGCTGGGGCAAGAGCGCCGCGACTTCGTCGTGGACGTGATCGGAGACGGGCCCGACCGCGAGGCACTCAACGCCCTGATCCGCCTGCGCGGCGTCGAGGAGCAGATCCGGCTCGTGGGCAGCGCTGCGCCCGAGTCCGTTCCTCGCCGGCTGCAAGCCGCCGACTTCGCGGTCGTGCCGAGCCGCTTCGAGACGTTCTCGGTCGTCGCAGCCGAGGCGCAGGCATGCGGGTTGCCGCTCGTCGCCTGCGCCGCCGGCGCGCTCCCGGAGCGCGTGGGCGAGCACGGGCTCCTCTGCCGGCCCGAGGATCCCGCCGACCTTGCCGCGGCACTGAGCACGATGCTCGACAGTCATCGCGACTATGACCGCGAGCTGATCTCAGCCGACGCCCGCGCCCGCTACGGCCGGAGCGCCATCGGCGCACGCTGGACGGCGATCTACGACGGCCTCGGCGCGCGGCGGGCGGCGCACTAAGCTGCGCGCTCGGATGGCCGTTCCCCTGTTCGATACCAAAACCCCGCTCGCGCCGCTGCGCGCCGAGCTCGACGACGCGATCGCGCGCGTCATCGCGTCCGGCCGCTTCATCCTCGGGCCGGAGGTCGCGGCGTTCGAGCAGGAGTTCGCGGCGTACTGCGGCGCGCGCCACGCCGTCGGCGTCGCCAACGGCACCGAAGCGCTGACGATCGCGCTGCGCACGATGGGCGTCGGCCCCGGCGACGACGTCGTCGTCCCGTCGTTCACCTTCTACGCGACCGCCGAGGCCGTCCCGCCGACGGGGGCGCGGCCGGTGTTCTGCGACGTCGATCCCGACACGTACTGCGTCACCGCCGACACCGTGCGGGCCGCCCTGACCCCGCAGACGAAGGCGGTCGTCGCGGTCCACCTGTTCGGCAACGTCGCCCCGGTCGCGGAGATCGAGGCGCTCGGCGTGCCGGTGCTCGAGGACTCCGCGCAGGCCGCGGGCACGCTCGCGGCGGGCGGGCGGCCGGGCGCGCTCGGCACGGCCGCGACGTTCAGCTTCTTTCCCTCCAAGAACCTCGGTGCGTTCGGCGACGGCGGCGCGATCACATGCAACGACGAGGCGGTCGCGCAGAGCGCCCGCACGCTGCGCTTCCACGGCTCGCAGGACAAGGTCACCTACGAGGAGGTGGGCTACAACTCGCGCCTGGATGAGCTGCAGGCGGCGATCCTGCGCGTCCAGCTTCCGCACCTCGACGCGTGGGCGAACGGGCGGCGCGCCGCCGGCGAGCACTACGCGCAGGCCGGACTGGGCGAGCTCGTGTCGCTGCCGACGGCCGCGGCGGGAGCGCAGCCCGCGTGGCATCTGTACGTCGTGCGCAGCCCGCGCGCCGGCGAGCTCGCGGCGGGCCTCCAGGAACGCGGGATCGGGGCGCGCGTCTACTACGGCACGCCGGTCCACCGCCAGACCGCGATGACGCCCTACGCCGACGGCGCGCTGCTTCCGGTCACCGACGAGCTCGCCGCCACGCACCTTGCGCTGCCGATGAGCCCGGTGCTGTCCGCCGCGCAGGCCGACGAGGTCACGGGCGCGATCGCGGCGATCCTGAGGTAGCCATCGACCGGCGCCGGGAGTCGAGCTCGAGCTGCAACTGCTCGAGGACGCGCACGACGCGCAGGCCGCTCTCGCCGTCCGAGCGCGGGCGGCTGCCGTTGCGCACGCACTGCGCGAAGTGCTCCATCTCGAGGCGCAGCGGCTCGGCGTTGGAGATGCGCGGGCTGTAGATGTCGCCGGCCCGCGTGATGTATTCGCCGTACGAGTCGGCGGACTGGTCGAAGCCCTTGTCGTAGACGGTGACCTTGCGCTCGAGGTCCATGTCGTCGAACGTCGCCATCCGCTTGGAGCCGACGACGGTGAAGCGGCGCTCCTTGTGGGGATCGAGCCAGGACAGATGCAGATGCGCCGCCAGGCCGCTCGGGAAGCGCAGGAACGCGAAGACGACGTCCTCGACGCCGGGGCGCATGTAGGACTCCCCGTGGGCCGTCGCCTCGAACGGGTCCTCGCCGGCGAGGTGCAGGATGACCGAGAGGTCGTGGGCGCCGAGGCTCCACAGCGCGTTCTCGTCGGCGCGCAGCTGGCCGAGGTTCAGCCGGTTGGAGTAGATGTAGTGGATCTCCCCGAGCTCGCCGGAGTCGGCGATCTCCTTGAGCTTGCGCACGCCCGGGTGGTACTCGAGCAGGTGGCCGACCATCAGTACTCGGCCCGCCTCGCTCGCCGCCGCGACCGCGCGCTCGGCGCCGGCGACCGACTGCGCGAGCGGCTTCTCGACGAAGCAGTGCTTGCCGGCCTCGAGCACGCGCACCGCGAGCTCGGCGTGGGTGGGCACCGGCGTGGTGATGACGATCGCGTCCAGCTCGTCGTCTGAGAGCAGGTCTTCGAGGTCAGCGGTGAATCGCGTGGCGCGGTATGTGGCGGCGAGCCGCTCCCGGGTTTCGGGCCGTTGGTCGCAGCACCACGCCAGCTCGACACCGTCGAGCACGTGCAGGTTGCGGGCGAGGTTCGGGCCCCAGTACCCGAGACCGACGACGCCGACCGTGATGAGATCGCTCATCCAGGCAACCTAGCCTACGCGCGGCGCGGGAGCCGCCGGATTCCACCGGTCAACCGCGCCAGATCCGCCAGGGCGCCGCGCCCTGCTCCCACAGGTCGTTGAGCGCGACGACGTCCTTGTGCGTGTCCATGCAGTCCCAGAACCCGGTGTGCCTGAAGGCGCTGAGGCGGCCGTCCGCCGCGAGCCGCTCGAGCGGCTCGCGCTCGAGCGTGCTCGTCTCCTCGAGGTAGTGAAGGACGCCCGGCTCGAAGCAGAAGAAGCCGCCGTTGATCCAGTGCTCGGAGCGCGGCTTCTCCTGAAACCCCGTCACCCGGTCGCCGTCGGGCTCGCCGCCGAGCTGCACGACGCCGAACTGCAGCCGCGGTCGCACGATGGTCATCGTCGCCAGCGCGTCGCTGCCGCGGTGGTGGGCGTGCAGCGCGGCGAGGTCGACGTCGGCGACGCCGTCGGCGTAGGTGACGCAGAACGGGGCGCCCGAGAGCTCGTCGCGCAGCCGCAGCAGCCGCCCGCCGGTCGGGGTCTTCAGGCCCGTGTCGACGCACGCGACCTGCACCCCGTCCGGCCACGGGGTCGCCCGCGCGAACTCGTCGACGAGCTCGCCCATGTAGCCCGTCGCGAGCACGAAGCGGTCAAAGCCCTGCGCGGCGTAGATGCGGATCACGTGCCAGACGACGGGCATGCCGCCGATCTCCACGAGCGGCTTGGGGATCGACTCGGTGTGCTCGCGAAGGCGCACGCCGCGCCCCCCGCAGAGGATGACCACCGGCCCGTGGGACACGCGGGCATCATGCCAGCACCCGCCGGGTTGCCGCCGAGCAGCCGCGCGGCAGGTCTATATCGTGCGCGACCGTCGTGGCCAAGCGTGCGCTCATCACCGGCATCACCGGGCAGGACGGCTCGTACCTCGCCGAGCTGTTGCTCGAGCAGGGCTACGAGGTCCACGGCATGGTCCGGCGCGCCTCGACGGAGAAGTTCGAGCGCATCGAGCACCTGCGCGAGCGCATCGCCCTGCACCAGGGCGACCTGCTCGACCAGCGCTCGCTCGTCGACACGCTGCGCGCGTCGCGCCCCGACGAGGTCTACAACCTCGCCGCGATGAGCTTCGTCGCGGTGTCCTGGATCCAACCGACGCTGACGGCCGAGTTCACCGGCGTCGGGGTGACCCGGATGCTCGAGGCGGTGCGCGAGGCCTGCCCCGAGGCGCGCTTCTACCAGGCGTCGAGCTCGGAGATGTTCGGCAAGGTACTCGAGGTCCCGCAGACCGAGCTGACGCCGTTCTACCCGCGCTCGCCCTACGGCGTGGCGAAGGCCTACGGCCACTTCATCACGGTCAACTACCGCGAGTCCTACGACCTGTTCGCCTGCGCGGGCATCCTGTTCAACCACGAGTCGCCCCGCCGCGGGCTGGAGTTCGTGACGCGCAAGATCACCTGGCACGCGGCGGCGATCAAGCTCGGGCTGCGCGACGAGCTCGCGCTGGGCAACCTCGACGCGCAGCGCGACTGGGGCTACGCGAAGGACTACGTCGAGGCGATGTACCTCATGCTCCAGCAGGACGAGCCGGAGGACTACGTCATCGCGACGAACGAGACGCACAGCGTGCGCGACTGCGTGCGGGTCGCCTTCGACGAGGCGGGGATCGACGACTGGGAGCGCTACGTGCGGATCGACCCGTCGTTCCTGCGGCCGGCCGAGGTCGACCAGCTCATCGGCAACCCGGCGAAGGCCAAGCGCCAGCTCGGCTGGGAGCCGCAGACGAGCTTCGATGAGCTCATCCGGCTGATGACGCGGGCCGACCTCGAGCTGCTGGGGTAGTGTGCCGGCGCTCGCGGCTCGCGGCTGGCTGCTCGGCGCGCTCGCACTGCTCGCGGCGCCGGCGCCGGCGATCGCCGTGCCCGACGCGCAGGCCGCGGTCTACCGGTCGTGCAACCTCTCGTTGAAGGACCATGACCCGCCGGGCGGCACGCCGGCCTACGACCTGGGGGTGCGCCGGCGCGGCACCTCGTGCCGGACCGCGATCAAGGTCATGAAGGCGTTCCATCGCTGCCGTACCCCGTCGCGCCACCGCTGCGGGAGGAAGCTGCTCGCACGCTGGCGCTGCGCGGGGGCCCGGCAACCTGGCATCAACTCGTTTCGCGGAACGTTCACGTGCCGCTCGGGCCGCCGCCGCGTGAGCAGCAGCTATCGGCAGGCCACGCCGGAGTGCTTCGGCGCCGCGGCGCGCGATCCCAGGCTTCCGTGCGTCAATCCGACCCTGTCGGTGTTTCCGCCGCTCGGCGGCGCCGACCCCGACAGGACGTGGGGCTGTGACGTCGCCGCCGTGAAGGGCGCCTGCGTGTTCGGCGCAGGTGAGGCCCAGGCCCGGGGCCACTTCGCGCTCGTGGGCGACAGCCACACGCTGCACTGGCGCTCGGCGCTGTTCGTCGTCGCCGAGGCCAGGCGCTGGCGCGGATACACGATCGCCACCGGCGGCTGCTTCTTCTCCGAGGCGGTTGGTGGCTACCTGCCGGGGTGCGTGCCGTGGTATCGCGGGGCGCAGGCGTGGTTCAAGGACCACCCGGAGGTCAGCACCGTGTTCGTGACCTCCAACGCCGACACGCCGGTCGCGGCCCCGGCCGGGAAGAGCGCCCTCGACGTCAAGGTCGACGGCTTCCGGCGCGCGTGGCAGGCGTTGCCCAAGACCGTCAAGCACATCGTCGTGCTGCGCGACACCCCGCGCGGCTCGCAGACGCAGCTCGAGTGCCTCAAGCGCGTCGCCGCCGCCGGCGAGGAGCCGCCCGGGCCGGCCTGCCCGCTGCCGCGATCCGTGGCGGTGCGAAAGGATGCGGGCGTCTCGACGGCGCTGCGGCTGCAGTCCAAGCGCTACCGGTACGTCGACCTGACGCGCTACTTCTGCGATGACCACGACTGCTACGGCGTCATCGGCGGCGCGTCCGTGCAGCTCGACCAGTGGGGCCACGTTGTCACGACCTTCATGCGCACCCTCGGGCCCTACCTGCTGCGCGGCCTGCGCCGGCTCGAGGCGTCCTGGTAGGCGGCTACGCGGGCGCGCCCGCCGACTCGAACGCCTCGATCTGGCCGAGCGTCACGGCGCGCATGTCCTCGCCGTCGCGCAGCGCGCTGTACCAGGCGACGATGCTCTGCAGCGCCTCGTCCAGACCCCACGTCGGCGCCCAGCCCAGCCCCTCGCGTGCCTTCGTCGAGTCCAGCGAGAGGAAGTGCGCCTCGTGCGGGTGCGAACCCTCGTCGAGGTCCCAGCGAAGCTCGCCCGGCCACAGCTCGGTGAGCCGGTCGGCCATCCAGCGCACGGGCCGCGCATCGTCGAGCGCGGGGCCGAAGTTCCAGCCGCCCTGCGCGTCCGCCGAGCCGTGCAGCGCCTCGGCCAGGCGCAGGTAGCCCGACAGCGGGTTGAGGACGTGCTGCCACGGGCGCACGGCGTCGGGGTTGCGAACGACGATCGGCTCGCCCTGCAGCGCCCCGCGCATGATGTCCGGGATGAGGCGGTCCTCGCCCCAGTCGCCGCCGCCGATGACGTTGCCCGCGCGCGCCGACGCCAGCCGCGCCCCGGCGGCGTCCTGCGCAAAGAACGAGCGCAGGTACGACGCCACGACGAGCTCGGCGCATGCCTTCGAGCTCGAGTAGGGATCGTCGCCGCCCATCGGGTCCGTCTCGACGAACGGCCGCGGCTCGCGCCCGGGCGGGTTGTCGTAGCACTTGTCCGACGTGACGTTGACGACGGCGCGCACCGAGGGGGTGGCGCGGACCGCCTCGAGCACGTTGACCGTGCCGAGGACGTTGATCTCGTACGTCGCGCGCGGATCGGCGAACGAGCGGCGCACGAGCGGCTGGGCGGCCATGTGGATGACGACCTCGGGGCGATGGCGGGTGAAGGCGGTGCGCAGGGCGGCGAGGTCGCGGATGTCGGCGGCGATCTCGGTCAGGCCGCTCGCGACGCGCGCCACGTCGTACAGCGACGGCGAGGACGGCAGCCCGCCGGCGAGCCCGACGACGCGCGCCCCCACCGACTGCAGCCACAGCGTCAGCCACGCGCCCTTGAAGCCCGTGTGGCCCGTGACGAGCACCACGCGGTTGCGCCAGAACTCCGGATCGACGAGTGGCGCCATGAGGCGGCGGATGCTATCCCGGCGCCTCAGTGGGTCTCGCGCTCAGATCGGCCAGATCGGCCTGAACCATCTCGTCGATCATCGCCTCGAAGCTCGTCTCGGCGGTCCAGCCGAGCCGCTCGCGTGCGCGCGATGGATCGCCCACCGGCGCGGTCTGCTCCGGCTCGCGCACGAGCGCCGGGTCGACGCGCACGTGGTCCTCTGCATCCAGGCCGGCGCACCGAAACGCCACGTCGACGAGCTCGCCGACCGTCCGGCCCACGCCGCTTGCCAGGACGTAGTCCTCGGGCAGGTCCTGCTGGAGGATCAGCCACTCGCCGCGCACGACGTCGCGCGCGTGGCACCAGTCGCGCACGGCGCCCAGGTCGCCGAGGACGAGCTCGTCCTGCCGGCCGAGCTTGATCGCGGCGACTCCGCGCGTGACCTTGCGCGGCAGGAAGCGCTCGGGACGGCGCGGCGACTCGTGGTTGAAGGTGATCGCGCTGGCGGCGTGCAGCCCGTCGCGGCCGCGCAGCGCGCCGGTCAGCCCGTGCGCCGCGAGCTTCGCCACGCCGTAGGGCGAGCGCGGGCGCATCGGCGACCCCTCGCTCTGGGGCGACTCGCCGGCGTCCCCGAAGATCTCGGCGGAGGTCGCGACGAGCACGCGCACGAGGTTGGGCGACTCGCCGGCCGCCGCCAGCAGCGTGGCGGTCGCGCCCGCGACGGCCTGCATCGTTCCGGTCGGGTCCTTCCATGAGTCCGGCACGAACGTCGGCGCCGCGAGGTGGTAGAGCTCGTCGGGAGCGGTCTCGAGCACGGCCGTCCGCAGCGAGCCGGGGTCGGCGAGGTCTCCCTGGACGTAGCGCACCCCCGCGCGCGGCTGCGGGGGATCGCGCCGCACGAGCCCCACCACCTCGTAGTCGTGCTCGCAGAGCCACTCGCTGAGGTAGGAGCCGTCCTGACCTGTGATGCCGGTGATGAGCGCGCGCGGCACGGGAGGTCCAGCAAGCCTATCGCCGCGTTTCCACGCGCCAACGCAGGGGTAGCGGACGATCAGACGCCAAGGCGCAACAACGCAACCTTTTGGACCGTTGGGCGTTGTCAGTCGTACCCTATGCACCACCGCTGAGCGTTCTGTCGCCAGTCATGCCCGTCCCCCGCCCCCTTCCCACAGGGTTGCATCGACCCCCCAAGTCGGCGCCCGGTCCGACTGCGCCCGGAGCCGTCACCGTGCTCGGGGTTCCGCTTGCGCTGACCGACTACGGGCGCACGATGGACTGGATCGACGAGTCGATCGCCCATCGCGAGCGCGGCTACATCTGCGTCGCCGCGACGCACACGGTCATGGTCTGCGACGAGGATCCCGAGCTGCGCGAGGCGGTGCTGAACTCGTCGCTGACGGTCCCCGACGGGCAGCCGCTCGTGTGGGCGATGAACGCGCTCGGCGGCGACCTGTCCCAGCGCGTCTACGGGCCCGAGCTCATGGCCCGCTACTGCGAGCGCGCGGCGGGCACGCGGGTGCGGATGTACCTCTACGGCGGCCGCAACCAGGGCGCGCTCGTGCAGCTCGCGCTCAACCTGCGCCAGCGCTACCCGGGAGTGAAGATCGTCGGCGGCTACTCGCCGCCCTACCGCGACATGACGCAGGAGGAAGAGGACGCGATCGTCAAGGAGATCAACCGCTCGCGCGCGGACGTCATCTGGGTCGGCGTGGGAGCGCCGAAGCAGGAGAAGTGGATGGCGGCGATGCGCGACCGGCTCGACGCTCCGGTGATGATCGGCGTCGGCGCCGCGTTCGACTTTCACGCCGGCCTCGTGCCCCAGGCGCCGAACTGGATGCAGTCCGCCGGACTCGAGTGGCTGTTCCGGCTCGCGCACGAGCCGCGCCGCCTGTGGCGGCGCTACGCGCGCTACAACCCGCGCTTCGTCACCGGCTTCGCCCGGCAGTACCTGCGCCACCGCCTGCGCGGCGGTGCCTCGGGCAGATAGATTCCCCGTCGCACATGGCTGCTGACGTCGCCGTCATCGGGCTGGGCCGCATCGGCCTTCCGCTGGCCATCTCCTTCGCCGACAAAGGTCTGCGCGTCCTCGGGGTCGACAAGGACGCCGATCGGCTGCAGGCGGTACGCGAGGCGCGCATGCCGTTTCATGAGCCCGACGCGCAGCAAGCGCTCGAGCGCGTGCACCTGTCCGGCCGCCTCGAGGTGACCGGGCGCGTCGCCGACGCCGCCGCCGCGGAGCACATCGTCGTCACGCTCGGCACGCCGTCGTTCTCGCACGTCGAGATCGACATCTCCGACATCCGCTCCGCCCTGGACGACCTGCTCGGCCACCTGCGCGACGGCCAGACGATCGTGCTGCGCTCGACGATCGCGCCGGGCACGACGGACTTCGTCGCGGGCTACCTGACGAAGCACCGCGGCTTTGAGATCGGCGTCGACCTGTTCGTCGCCCACGCGCCCGAGCGCATCGCCGCCGGGCGCTTCTTCGAGGAGATCGGCACGCTGCCGTGCATCGTCGGCGGCGTCGGCATCCAGTCGGGCGAGCGCGTCGGCGCGCTGTTTGAGATCTTCGGCGCGCCGATCGTGCAGACGACCCCGGTGCAGGCCGAGCTCGCGAAGATCTGGACGAACATCCTGCGCTACGCGAACTTCGCGCTGCCCAACCTCCTCATGATGGACTGCGAGCAGCACGGCGCGAACGTCTTCGACGTCATCGACCTCATCAACCGCGACTATCCGCGCGGCGGGATCGCGATGCCGGGGTTCACGGGCGGCACGTGCCTGCGCAAGGACTTCGCGTTCTCCGAGGAGCGCTCGAACTCGCCGGGGATGCTGCTCGCCGTCTCGCGCGTCAACGAGTCCGTGCCGCTGTTCCTCGTCGAGGGCCTCAAGCGCCGGATCGGCTCGCTGACCGGGCGCAAGGTCGCCGTGCTCGGGCTCGCCTTCAAGGGCAACACCGACGACGAGCGCGACTCGCTCGCGCACAAGCTCGTGCGGCTGCTCGAGCGCGAGCTCGCCGACGTCGCCGTGCACGATCCGCGCGTCGCGACCCCGACGCCGCCGTTCGAGGAGGCGGTCGAGGGCGCCGACGCGATCGTGCTGGCCGCCAACCACGACGAGTTCTGCGGGCCCGACGCGCTGCGCCAGATCACCGACCTGGCGACCGCCGACGCGCTCGTGGTCGACCCGTGGGACTGCTTCGGCGCGGCGCAGGTGTTCGCCTACGTGAGCGAGCTCAGCGCGCTCTCCAACGGACGGGTGACGCTGCCGTGAAGCGCGTCCTCGTGACGGGCGGCGCCGGCACGATCGGCGCCGCGGTCGTTCGACGCCTGCTGCGCGATCCCGGCTACGAGGTGCGCGTGTCCGACCAGCGGCCGGCGCCGCAGTGGATGCGCGAGGGCTGCGAGGTCCACACCGGCGACCTGCGCGACCTCGACGAGACGCGCGCCGCGTGCAAGGGCTGCACGCACGTCATCCACCTGGCCGCGATCGTCGGCGGGATCGCGAACTTCCACAAGCTCCCGCACACGCTGACCGCGGTGAACAGCGCCCTGTACGACGCGGTCATCCAGGCGGCGCTCGATCACGACGTCGAGCGCTTCGTCTACGTGTCGTCGTCGATGGTCTTCGAGCGGGCGACCGAGTTCCCGACGACAGAGGAGCACGTCTGGGACGTGGCGATGCCGCGCTCGGCCTACGGCTTCTCCAAGCTCGCCGGCGAGGTGTGGTGCCGCGCCGCGCACGACGAGCACGGGCTGCCGTTCACGATCTGCCGGCCGTTCAACGCCTACGGGCCGGGCGAGATGCCCGACGACGAGCCCGGCATCGCCCACGCGGTGCCCGACCTCATCCGCAAGGCGCTGTCGGGCCAGCAGCCGCTGGAGATCTTCGGCTCGGGCGAGCAGACGCGCACGCTGACGCACGTCGACGACATCGCCGACGGCGTCGTGGTGGCGATGGACTCGCCCGCCGGACTGCACGAGGACTTCAACATCTCGGCCTCCGAGGAGCTGACGGTCGCCGAGATCGCGCGCGTCGTGTGGGAGGTCTGCGGCCGGGACCCGGAGGCGTTCGCCCTGAAGCACCTGCCGACGTTCGCCGTCGACGTGCAGCGCCGCTGGCCGAGCGTCGAGAAGGCCCGCCGCGTCCTGGGCTGGGAGGCGCAGATCGGCGTGCGCGACGGCGTCGCGCAGACGACGCACTGGCTGCGCGAGCGACTGGCGGCGGCGTAGCTCAGCCGTCGAGCGCCTCGTACGTCCGCCGCAGGCCGGCCGCGATCGGGGTGTGCGCCTCCCAGCCCAGCACGGCGCGGGCGCGGCCGACGTCGAGGCATGAGCGGTCGATCTCGCCGAGGCGGGCGGGCGCGAACTCGGGGCCCGGCGCGCCCGGCCCGTGGATCTCCGAGAGCAGGCGCACGATGTCGAGCACCGACGTCTCCACCTCGGTGCCGACGTTCACGACGCCGAGCTCGGCGCTGTCGCCGGCGGCGAGCAGCGCGGCGACGAGGTCGCCGACGTAGATGTAGTCGCGCGTCTGCGTGCCGTCGCCGTATATCCGCGGCTGCCGGCCGGCGCGCATCCGCCCGCAGAAGATCGCGATGACGCCCGCCTCGCCGTGCGGGTCCTGGCGCGGTCCGTAGACGTTGCCGAAGCGCAGCGCGATCGCCGAGGTGCCGTACAGGCGCTGGTAGAGGCCGAGGTAGCACTCCGCGCAGAACTTGCTCTGTCCGTACGCGGCCATCGGCAGCGGCGCGACGCTCTCGGGCGTCGGCAGCTCGTCCGTCTCGCCGTAGATCGCGCCGCCGGTCGACGCGAAGACGACGCGGCCCGCCCCGGCGGTCCGGGCAGCCTCGAGGACGTTGATCGTGCCCTCGACGTTCGTGCGCGCGTCGTGGCCGGGGTCATCGAGCGAGATGCGGACGTCGACCTGGGCGGCGAGGTGGTAGATCGTCTCGGGCTGGACGTCGGCGACGAGGCGGGCAAGCGCGGCGCCGTCGCGGATGTCGCCGCGCTCGAGCACGGCACCGCCCGCCAGGGCGTCGGTGAGGTTCTCCTCGCGCCCGCTCGACAGGTCGTCGAGGACGGTGACGGCATCGCCACGGGCGACCAGCGCGTCCACGAGGTGAGAGCCGATGAAGCCGGCTCCGCCGGTCACGAGCGTCCGCATGCGGTGCCGGAGTCTAAACCGCCGATCCTCGGGTAGATTCGAGGCAATGGACAGGAGACATCGATGAAGCTGCCCGTCAAGCCACGCCGGTCGAAGAAGAAAAAGGCGCTTGGCGCCGTACGCGCCAACCCGGTCAAGGCCGTCGGAGCCCTGACGCTGATCGGCGGCCTCGCGGCGGCCGCCGCGCGCAAGCTCAGGGGTGGCGCCGAGCCCGATCCGTTCGCGACCTCCCCGTACGAGCCGGCCGACGCCGCCGCGACGACGAACGGCGGCGCTGCGCCGCCCGTGGCCGCGGTGCCCGATGCGGTCGTAGACGCGGCGGCCGCGGTCGCCGAGGTGCCGGAGGCGGTCTCCGAGGAGGCTGCTGCGCCGCCCGTCGCCGAGCCCGACGACGCCGCCGAGGAGCCCGCCGCCGAGGAGCCCG
>JBOGYT010000056.1:0-6027 GCA_050696955.1 Solirubrobacteraceae bacterium
CTCCTGTCCGACACGGCGCTCGAGGACGTGCGCGTGAGCGCGACGATCGGCGCGGAGGACCGCGCGGGCGCCGCGTCGGCCGCGGCCGCGGCGGCGGATGCCGGCTTTCGCTGCGTGAAGGTCAAGGTCGGGATCGGCGACGACGCCGGGCGCGTGGCGGCCGTGCGCGCCGCGGTCGGCCATGAGGTCGCGCTGCGCGTCGACGCCAACGGGGCGTGGGAGCCCGACGAGGCGGTGCGGGCGATCGAGGTGCTCGCGAGCGTCGGGCTCGAGCTCGTCGAGGAGCCCGTGCACGGGCTGGCGCGCCTGCGCGACGTGCGCGAGCGCGTCGCCGTCAGGATCGCGATGGACGAGACGGCCGCCGCGCCGGGCGCGCTGACGAGCGGGGCCGCCGACGCGGTGTGCCTGAAGCTCGGGCGGTGCGGCGGGATCTCCGGCCTGCTGGCGTGCGCGTCGCTCGTGCGCGCGTCGGGCTCGGAGCCATACGTCACCTCGACGTTCGACGGTCCGCTCGGCATCGCCGCGGCGTTGCACGCGGCGGCCGCGCTGCACATCGAGCCCGCGTGCGGCCTGGCCACGCTCTCGCTGTTCGAGGACGTCGAGCATCCGCTCGCGGTGCGCGCCGGTGCGATCGCGGTGCCCCGCGGCCCGGGCCTGCTCGGGAACGGCGCGTGACGTATCTCGCGCTGCGGATCGCCCGCTCGGCTTTGCGCCGGACGGTGGCCCACCGCTACGGCACGGACTCCCAGCAGGTGGCCGACCTGCACGTGCCCGTGCGCTCCGGGCCCCATCCGGTCGCCGTCGTCCTGCACGGCGGCTACTGGCAGCGACCCTACGGCAAGCTCGTCACGCGCCCGCTGTGCGAGGACCTCGCGCGGCGCGGCTGGGCGGCATGGAACGTCGAGTACCGGCGGCTGGGCAGGGACGGCGGCGGCTGGCCGCACACGTTCGACGACGTCGCGCTGGCGATCGACCACCTCGCCGCGCTCGACGACGACCGGCTCGATCTCGAGCGCGTCACGGCGGTCGGCCATTCGGCCGGCGGGCAGCTCGCGCTGTGGGCCGGCGCCCGGCCCGGCTTTCCCGCCGGTGCGCCGGGAGCCTCGCCGCGCGTGAAGCTGCACGGCGCGCTCGCGCTCGGCGCCGTCTGCGATCTGCGGCTCGCGGGCAACGTGGCGAACATCCTCGTCGGCGGCACGCCCGACGAGGTGCCCGAGCGCTGGGCGCTGGCCGACCCGATGCGTCAGGTTCCACTCGACATCCCGGTCGGGCTCGTGCACGCGATCGGCGACGAGACCGTTCCGGTGAAGCACTCCCGCGCGTACGCCGCCGCCGCCCAGGCGGCCGGCGCGGATGTGACGCTGATCGAGCCGGCCGGCGGCCACCAGGATCCGATCAACCCGGAAAGCGCGGCGTGGCGCGCGGGTGCGAACTGGCTCGCGGAATGAGCCGCTCGGTGCCTCACGGCCCGCGTGCAGCGCCAGCCGCCGGCGTGCTGACCGAACACGCAGCGCGCGTGGCATCGTTCGGCGAAGCGGAGCCTCTCACGTCGGCGGGCGCGAGCAGCCGCTCGATCGCCTCGCCGTCGCTCATGCTGCGACGTTCGCAGGGCTCGTGGCGCGGCGTCTGAGGGAGCGACCCTCACCTTGTGGGTTCACGCCAAAA
Organism: Solirubrobacteraceae bacterium; assembly: GCA_050696955.1. Lineage (GTDB taxonomy): Bacteria > Actinomycetota > Thermoleophilia > Solirubrobacterales > Solirubrobacteraceae > CADCVQ01. The sequence continues at coordinate 1,666 of JBOGYT010000056.1, forward strand.
GCAGGTTCGCGCTCGACCAACCGTGGAGGGAGCGAGCGCTTGCGACGATAATGACGGCATGCACGACGACGCCCCCACTGTGCCTGACGACGCGGCGGTGCAGTCCGACGGCGCGGCGGGACTCCCTCCCCGCCGGCTGCTCTACGTCGAGGACAACCTGTCCAACCTCACGCTGGTCGAGTGGATACTCGATCGCGAGGCCGACGTGGAGCTGATTTCGGCGATGCTGGGCGTCGTCGGGCTGCACATGGCTCGCGAGCACAGGCCGGGCCTGATCGTGCTCGACCTGCACCTGCCCGACATCTCGGGCGAGCAGGTGCTCCGCGGTCTGAAGGCGGATGACGTGACGCGTGATATCCCGGTCGTGATACTGACCGCGGACGCGAACGACAAGCGCGCCGAGCGCCTGCTGCGGCTGGGCGCGGTCGACTACATGACCAAGCCGCTGGACATCGGGCGCTTCCTCGAGATGATCGGCGCGCACCTCCCGGCGACGGCGGGGGCGTAGCGACCCAGCCTGGTGGTGATGACTCGGCGCCGCGCCGCGCTCGGCAGCCTCGCGTTCCTCGTGCTCGTACCGGGCACGGTCGCCGGGGTTCTGCCATGGGCGCTCACGGGCTGGGAGGCGCGGTCGCCGTGGCCGCCGCTGCAAGTCGTCGGGATGGCGCTCGTCGCCGCCGGCGCGGGCGTGCTGCTGCACGCGTTCGCGCGCTTCGTCGTCGAGGGCGTCGGAACACCGGCACCCGTCGCGCCGACCGAGCGCCTGGTCGTCGGCGGGCTTTACCGCCACGTGCGCAACCCGATGTACCTCGCCGTCGCTGCGACGATCGTCGGTCAGGCCCTCATCCTGGGTCGCTTTGGCCTGCTCGTGTACGCGGTGCTCTTCGGCGTCACGGTCGCCGCCTTCGTCCACGGCTACGAGGAGCCGGCCCTGGCCGCGCGCTACGGCGAGGAGTACGACGCCTACCGCAGCGCGGTGCCGGCCTGGTGGCCGCGCCAGCGACCCTGGGACGGACACTGAGAACAAGGTTCTGCGACGACCGGTCATCCGCGGCGGTTGCGTGACACTTGAGGTGTATGGAGGGCGACGATCAGCTGCGCGAGCGCTTCGAGCGCGTCTTCCGAGAGCACCCGCTGCCGCGGCTGTTTGCCACGGCGCGCCGCGCGCGTGCTCAGACCTCCGCTTTTGCGCGCTCGAGCGCCTCGGCCACGCCCTTGGCGTCGGCGCCCGCTCCGACCTCGAGGACGAACGGGACGCCTCGAACCGTCACCGTGACCGTCTTGCCCACGGCCAGGCGCTTGAGCTCGATCGAGTCGACCTCGCCGACCGGCACCGCGCTCACGAGCTCCTTGACCTTCAGTCCGACTCCAAGACCGACCGGCGAGCTGACCTTGAGCGACAACAGCCGCCGCGAGGTGACGGCCAGGGCCATCGGGCTCGCGAGCTCGAAGCCGGACTCCTGCGCAGCGTCCATGCTCTTCTTCTGCTTCTTGCCTCCGATGGCATTGCCGATCAGCCCGGCGGCAGCCCCGCCGCCGAACGAAGCGGTCGCCTGGGTCCACCCTCGCGGGCGAGCCACGATCGCGGCGAGCACCTCCTCGTCGGGCTCCAGGAACGGCACAGCACCCTCTTTGATCTTCGCGTCCGATCGGGCCATTGATCTCTTCCTCCGTGACTAGGTCCGGGCCTCGGATGAGGTCGCGTACGCCGATCGTACGCCCAGCCAGGTTCCATGCCAACGCGCCACGGCTCTGTGAGTCATCGCACTCATCCGTCGGGCGCGGGCATGGATGCTTGTTGCGGCCAGCATTCGAGAGGGAACCTGCCCATGGAGGATCTGATCTCTCCCCCGGCGTTGCGCCTCGCCGCGGGACCGAGAACCACGATTGGCCGGCGGGCCGCCGGGGTGCAGCCATCGCGATCGGGCTCGCGAGCACTGGCCCGGCCCGCGCTCGAGCGGCGCCTGGATGAGCTGCTGGAACGTCGCGTCGGTGTGGTCGTCGCCGACGCGGGGTTCGGGAAATCGACGCTCGCCGCACGATGGTCGCGGCGCGTTTGTGTCGCCTGGCACAACACCTCGCCCGCGGATCACGAGTTGGAGACGTTCAGCCGCGGCATCGCCGGAGCGCTGCGCGCGGCGGTTTCGGATCTGCCCGACGATCTGGCAACAGGCATGAGCTCCGCACGGGGGCCTGATGCCGCGCAGGAGGAGGCGATGCGGGCGTCGGCCTTCGCGGCCCTGCTCGTCGCGGCGCTCGAGGCGAGACTCGACCGGCACCTGGTTCTCGTGCTCGACGACGTTCACGAGCTCGGCGCCGGATCGGCGTCGTGGCGACTGATCGAGAGCCTGTGTCGCCAGGCCTGCCCGTATCTCCACGTTCTGGTGATCTCGCGAACCGAACCGCCGTTGGAGCTCGAGCTGCTCCGCGGTCGCGGGGAGGTCCTGAGCCTCACCGCCCGCGATCTGGCGTTCAGCGCGGCGGAGGTCCGCGCGCTCCTGGTCGACGCCCTCGGAGACGTGGATGACACGCTCGCGGCCGCGCTGTACCGGGCGACCGCCGGTTGGCCCGCGGCCGTCCGCCTGGCGCTCGAGACGCTGCGTTCCGGCCCGCCGGCTGACCGCCAGCGCATCGTCGAGCGGCTGCGCCGGCGCGGGAGCCCCGTGTTCGCCTACCTCGCGCGCGAAGCGTTCGAAGCCGAGCCCGAGGACGTGCGTCACCTGTTGCGGTTGGTCTGCGGGCTCGATCGCTTCTCCTCCGCGCTGTGTGACGCGCTGCGGTTGACCGTCTCGGAGGAGAGGCTGCAGTCGCTCGCTCGCCGCGGGCTGTTCGTCGAGCACGACCGCGGGGAGCCGGGCTGGTTTCGGCTCAGCGACCTGGCACGCGATTTCGTGCGCGAGCACTACCCGCTGGCCGCGGAGGAGCTCCGCGATGCCCATCGACGGGGCGCCGACTGGTTGGAGCGCCACGATCGCTGCGCGGAGGCGTCGCGCCTGCTCGTCGCCTCCGGCGACCACGCCGGGATCGTGCGCCTGCTCACCTTGCACGGTGAGGAGCTGATCTCCACAGGCGAGGTCGCCGCCGTGCTGCGGGCAGCCGACGCCGTTCCCGCCGCCGCACGCGACGCCACGATCGAAAAGCTCGCCGGGCAGGCACACCTGATCCGCGGCGAATTCGAGAGCGCCCTGTGCTGTCTTCAGCGCGCCTGCACCGATGACGAGCAGCTCGAGGCCGGCGTCGCGTGGCGTATGGGCGTGATCCACCAGTTGCGAGGTGAGCTCGACGAGGCGGACGCGGTCTATCGCCGCGGCCGCGTGGAGGGCTCGCAGACCAGGGACGTCGCGCTGCTGTTCGCCTGGCGGGCGACGGTGGATTGGCTGCGTGGCGACGCGCGCGGCGTACGCGAGCGGTCCGCGGCGGCGTTTGCGGTGGCCTCGGCGAGCGCCGATCCGCAAGCCCTGGCGGCCGCGCACAACGCCCTCGCGATGCTGGCCGCGCTCGAGGGCGATCGCGTCGCGAACCGCACCCACTATGTGCGCGCACTCGAGAACGCCGAGCGCGCAGGCGACGTCCTGCAGATCATCCGGATTCGCAACAACCGCGGCTCGCATTACCTTGAAGAGGGCGATTACGCCGCGGCGCTCGAGGACCTCGAGGTCTGCCTCGGCCTTGCCGATGTCGCCGGCTTCGCTCACTTCCGCGCGCTCGCACTGAATAACCGCGGGCAGGCGCGTCTGTGCCTGGGCCGGCTCGAAGAGGCGATCAGCGACCTGAAGGAGTCGCGCGATCTGTACAGGCGAATCGGCTCGCGGGCCGTCGCGTACCCGCTCGCGATCCTGGCGGATGTCCACCGTGAGCGGGGCGAGTTCGTCCTCGCCCGCGCCGAGTACGAGGAGTCGATCGCGCACGCGCGGCGCTCCGGCGATGTCCAGGGTCTCGGGCACGCGCTGTCCGGCCTCGCGATCCTGCTGGCGCGTGAGCGGGCGGCGGCCACGGCCATGATCGAGGAGGCGCTCGCCTGCGGCGCCGGGATGGCGCACGTGCGCACGCTCAACGCCGCGGCCATCGTCGCGCTCGACAGCGGAGAGGCTGCGCGCGCCGCCGAGCTGGCGACGGAGGCGGCGGGCATCGCCCGAGCCCGCCACGACAAGAACGGGCTCGCGGAGGCGCTCGAGGTGGGTGCGCGGGCGGCGACCGGCAACGGTGCGCGCGAGCAGCTCGAAGAGGCGATCGCGATCTTCGCTGCGCTCGGCAATCCCCTCGGCGAGGCCCGCGCCCAGGCGGCGCTCGCACCGCTGCTGGATGCGCCTGAGGGGCAGGCGCTCGCCGCGGGCGCCGAGCACCGGCTGCGCGCGCTGGGCG
>JBOGYT010000057.1:0-8586 GCA_050696955.1 Solirubrobacteraceae bacterium
CTCGAGGCCGAGCCCGAGACGCTGGCGCTCGCGCGACGGCAGGCGGCCGCCGTCGCGAGCGTCGCGCAGGAGCGCGTCTTCGCCGAGCTCAAGCGGATCGTGGTGGGCGAGTCGGCGCTGGCCGGGCTCGAGCTCATGGACGAGCTCGGCGTCACCGCCGCCATCCTGCCCGAGCTCGTGGCGCTGCGCGGTGTGGAGCAGAACCGCTACCACCACGCCGACGTCCACACCCACACGATGGAGGTGCTCGAGTACACGATCGCCCTCCAGGCGGACCCCGGTGCGGTGCTCGGGGAGGAGCATGCGAGCGAGGTCCGGGCGCTGCTCGCCGAGCCGCTGGCCGACGACCTCGACCGCGCGGGCGTGATGCGGCTCGGGGCGCTGCTGCACGACGCCGCGAAGCCGACGACGCTCGGCCATCGCGACGACGGCTCGCCGACGTTCTACGGCCACGACCGCGAGGGCGCGCAGCTCGCGCGCGACGTGCTCACGCGGCTGCGCACGAGCGAGAAGCTCAAGGCCCACGTCGCCGCGCTCGTGCGCAACCACCTGCGCCTGGGCTTCCTCGTCCACGAGGCGCCGCTGTCGCCGCGGGCGCTGTATCGGTACATGAGGGCGTGCGAGCCGGTCGAGGTCGACGTCACGCTGCTGTCGGTCGCCGACCGCCTCGCCACGCGCGGCCGCAAGGCGCAGGAGGCGATCGCCAAGCACGTCGAGGTGGCGCGCGACGCGCTGCCGGCGGCGCTCGCCTGGCGCGCCCACGGTCCCCGCACGCCGCTGCTGCCGGGGGACAAGCTCGCGGCGGCGCTGGCGCTCGAGCCGGGTCCCGAGGTGGGGCGGCTGCTCGAGGCCATCGACGAGGCGCACTACGCGGGCGAGATCGACAGCCGCGAGGAGGCAATCGAACTCGCCTCGCGGTTGCTCGCCGACGGCGCCGCACGATGACCGAGATCCCGGTCACCGGCGTCAGCGAGCTCGTGCTCGAGGTCGTCGACCTCGAGGCGTCCGAGCGCTTCTACGCCGGGCTGCTCGGCCTTCCGGTCGTCGAGCGCTGGCCCGATCGCGAGGCGATCTGGGTCATGGCCGGCGACCGCACGCGGATCGGTCTGTGGCGGCCGCAGGTCGGCATGTTCGGCGGACGCGGCGGGGTGCACGTCCACTTCGCGCTACACCTGCCGCACGACGCCTACGACGGCGCGGTGCGCACGCTGCGCGAGCGCGGCGCCGAGGTGACCGAGCACGAGTTCCCCGGCGCGGGCGCAAGCCGCGCCGCGTACCTCGACGATCCGGACGGCAACGTCGTCGAGCTGTGGACGTGGGACGTCGCGCGGCACCTCGCCGGCTGATCAGACGAAGTACAGCGTCGCCCAGCCCGCGAACGCGAGCGCGGCGACGGACAGCGCGATGGCCGGTCCCCACAACGTCGGCGCCCGCTCGCGGCGGCTCGGCAGCCGCACGGCGCCGTCCGACAGCCACGCGGCGATCAGCGCCGCCACCGGCACGACGAGCGCGCAGCCGAGCTGCGCCGCCCGCTCGCCGAGGCTGTGCGCGCTCGGGCCGCCGTCGAGCCGCCCGGGCAGCGCGAACGCCGCGAAGGCCACGAGCCCGAGCCCGGCGGCCACGACCGCGGCGGCGAGGCTCAGCAGCAGCCAGCCGACGAGCTCGCGCGGCCAGCGGAGGCTAGGCTTCCTGACGCGATGGCCGAGGACTGCATCTTCTGCAAGATCGTCGCCGGCGAGCTGCCTGCGAGGATCGTCGACGAGGACGATCGCACCCTTGCGTTCATGGACATCAGTCCCGCCACCCGCGGCCATGCGCTGGTGATTCCACGCGAGCACTCAAGCGACCTGCACGACATCGATCCCGAGGACCTCAAGGCCGTCGTGGCCACCGCCCAGCGGGTCGCGGCCAAGGCGCGCGACACGCTCGGCGCCGACGGCATCAACCTCCTGAACTCCACCGGCGCGAGCGCCTGGCAGACGGTCTTTCACTTTCACGTCCACGTGATCCCGCGCTACGAGGGCGATCCGCTGAAACTGCCGTGGGTGCCGGCTGCGGGTGACATGGACGAGATCGCCGCGGCTGGCGCGCAGCTCGCAAGCTGACGCCCAATACCTCCCAACCGTCGATTCCGGGCGTCGCGTTCGTCATGCTCCACCAATGCGATCACGCGCGCGCCTCGCCGGCCTGGTCTCGCTCACCGCGGCGGCACTCGCGCTCGCGGTGCCCACCGTCGCCGCAGCGCCCTCCAAGCCGGCGCTGATCCCCGATGCGAAGGGCGACGTCACGGGCAAGCTCGACCTGCAGCGCGTGAAGCTCTCGGTCGACTCCAAGAAGCGCCTGCGGGTCGCGGTCACGTTCACGGCCGCGGTGAAGCCGGCCGACATGCTCGCGACGTCGGGCCCGCCGGGCTCGTTCTGCGTCCGCATCTGGACCGACGTGCAAGCCGATCCGAACAACCAGCGTCCGGACCGGCTCGCCTGCGTCACGGCGCGCTCGAGGACCGCGCTGCGCGGCCGCGTCTACGAGCAGGACGGCCCCGGGCTGCCCGAGACGGTCGCGAACGTCGGCGTGTCCAGCTCGAAATCGAACCGCAGCTTCGTCATCCGGATCACGCCGGAGTCCCTCGGAAGCCCGACCCGCGTGCGCCTGGCCGTCGAGTCCACCCGCCCCGGATGTGAGCGAACGAGCTGCATCGACACGGTCCCGGCGGCGCCCACGACGCGCCGCTTCCGGTTGCGCTAGGGGTCACCGACTGCAGCGGGCAGTAACCCCGGCCACCGCGCCTCCGGGCGCAGAGCGCGGCCATTTCTGACTCAGTAGCCCTCGCGGCGCATGCCGCGTACGGCGAGCGCGCCGAGCACGACGATCAGGCCCGTCAGCGACAAGAACGCCGGCCAGCTGTCCGCCCACGTCACGTCGCCCACGAAGCCCTGCCGCGCGCCCTCCAGCACGTGCGTGACGGGGTTGAGGTCGGCGATCGTCCGCAGCCAGTCCGACAGCAGCTCGCGCGGCGCGTACGCGGTCGTGAACAGGACCGCGACGAACGAGCCGACCTGCATGAGCGGCGCCGCCTGCTGCGTGCGGAAGCGCAGCGCGACGAGGATCGAGTAGCACGCCATCGTCGCCGCGAGGCCCATGACGAGCACGAGCGCGAGCGCGAGCCCGAGCGCGTTGGGGACGTCGACGCCGATGCTGAACGCGACGACGAGCAGGAAGGCCGCGGGCAGCAGCGCGCGCAGGCTCGCCGACGCGACGATGCCCGCCAGCAGGACCGAGCGCGGCGTCGGCGAGAGCAGCAGCCGGTCAAACCAGCCGCGCTCGATGTCGCGCGCGAGGTTCACCCCGGTGGCCGCGCCGGTGAAGCCCGCGCCCTGCAGCAGCCCGACCGGCACGATGAACGTCCGGAAGTCGACGCCCTCGTAGCCGCGCAGGCGCGAGGCCTCGCCGAAGACCGCCGACAGCCCGAGCATGAAGATCGTCGGCGCGAGGACGCCGGGGATCGCGCCGCCGGGCACGCGCAGGATCTCGTTGAGGCCGCGGCGCATGAGCGCCGCGATCATGCGCGGGGCGTCCCTCACGCGTCGCGCAGCCTTCCGCGCAGCGCGAGCACCGACAGCCACGTCGACACGATCGCGACGGCCGCCGCCGCCGCGAGCCCCTCGAGCAGCGGCCCGGTCTGGTTGGCGAAGACGATCGGCGCCCGCATGCCCTCCGCGATGTAGGAGAGCGGGTTGTACGCGGCGATCACGTCGGCGGGAGCCGACAGCAGGTTCTCCGGGAAGAACGCCGACGACACGAACAGGATCACGAAGACGAGCGGGAAGATCCCCTGGACCGTCGAGGCGTTGCGCGCGCGCAGCGCGATCAGGACGCCGATCGCGCCGAACCCCATGCCGGCGACGACGCCGATGACGAGGATGTACAGCACGCCGGGCACGCCGCCCTTGATCGACGCGCCGAAGGCGAGCCCGAGGACGAGGAAGTACGTCACCTGGATGACCGCGATGACGGCCGCGGCGAGCACGCGCCCGAGCACGATCGCGACGCGCGGCGCGGGGGAGGCCACGATGCGGTCGAAGAAGCCGCCTTCGATGTCCAGCGCGACCGCGATACCCGCGCTCACCCCGCCGAGCAGCAGCGACTGGAGCATCGCGGCCGCGAGCTGGAAGTCCAGGAAGCCGTCGACCGCGGGGAAGCCGGGCAGCGACGTCGTCTGCTCCAGTCCGCCGACGTTGATCGCGAGGAAGAGCGTCGGGAAGATGACGAGCGGGGCCAGGTACTGGGGCTTGCGCAGCTGGTTGCGCAGCGCTCGCCGGGCGAGCGCGAGGACCGGCCTCCTCACGCGATCTCCTCGAGCGCCGGGTCGGGCTCGGGCTCGTCCGCCCCCTCCAGGTGCTCGCCGGTCTTCTCCAGGAACACGTCGTCGAGCGTCGGCTGCTTGAGCTCGAGCTCGGCGACGGCGAAGCCGGCGTCGTCGAGCGCGCGCAGGATCGGCGCGATGTCCGCCGCGCCATGCTCGAGGCTGATCGACAGGTGGCAGCCCTCGGTGGCCGGCCGATGGTCACCGAAGCGCGCGACGACCTCCCGCGCACGCCGCAGGTCCGATCCGTCGGCGAGGACGAGGTCGAGATGCGGCCGTCCGACCTCGGCCTTCAGCGCCGCCGGGGTGCCGCTCGCGACGATCTTGCCGGCGGCGATGATCCCCAGCCGGTCGGCCAGCTGGTCGGCCTCCTCGAGGTACTGCGTCGTCAGGAAGACCGTCGTGCCCTCGTCGCTGAGCCGGCGCACCTCGTCCCACAGCGTCAGGCGCGACGTCGGGTCAAGGCCGGTCGTCGGCTCGTCGAGGAAGAGCACCTCCGGCTCGTGGATGAGCGCCATCGCGAGGTCCAGGCGGCGGCGCATCCCGCCCGAGTACGTGCCGACCCTGCGGTCGGCGGCCTTCGTCAGACCGACGCGCGCGATGAGCTCGGCGCTGCGCGCGCGGATCGAGCCGGGCGGGAGACCGTGCAGCGTCGCCTGGAGCTCCATCAGCTCCGTGGCGGTCATGAGCGGATCGAGCGCCGCCTCCTGGAGCGCGACGCCGATGCGCGCGCGTACCGCGTCGGGCTCGTCGGCGACGTCGAAGCCCGCGACGCTCGCGCGGCCGCCCGTCGGGCGCAGGAGCGTGACGAGCATCCGGACGGTCGTCGTCTTGCCCGCCCCGTTGGGTCCGAGGAACCCGTACACCTCGCCCGCCTGCACTTCGAGGTCGATCCCGTCGACGGCCTTGATACCGCCCTTGAACTCACGCTCCAGTCCGATGACCTCGATCGCCGCGATGCGATCAAGCCTATTGCACGTGCAACTTGTTTCGCGGGCCTATCGCAACTAATCGCCGCGCGCTCGTGTTCAATTCGGCACATGACACGCCATCGCACACTGCTGACATCCGCCCTGCTCTCGCTCTCGGGAGCGCTGTTCTTGCCGGCCGCCGCGCCGGCCAAGATCGCCGAGCTCGGGCTGTTAGCGGCGGGCGTGCAGGGCAGCTGCCCGCAGAACTGCAACTCCGTGACACGCACGACCGGCTACCAGGCCAAGGTCGGTCCGGATCGCATGCTCTACCGCGCCCCGGTCGACGGTCGCATCGTCGCGTGGACCGCGGCGCTCGGCAACCCCGGCCCGAAGCAGACGGCCTTCTTCAACGAGCGCTACGGCGGCATGTCGCAAGCCGCTGTGATCGTGCTCAGGCCCGGCAAGAAGCTCAGGCACCGGGTCGTGGCCAAGGCGCCGCTGCAGACGCTGAACGACTACTTCGGTCAGGTCGTCCAGTTCCCGCTCGTGAAGACGCTGCGGATCAGGAAGGGCCAGTACATCGGGATCACCGTGCCGACGTGGGCCCCCCTGCTGAAGATCGGGCTCGGAACCGACTCGTCCTGGCGCTCGAGCCGCACTGCGGGTCGCTGCCTGGACTTCGCGACGCAGACGGCGATGCTCGGCAGCCGGACGACGAGCAGCTTCCGCTGCCTGTACCGCGGCGTCCGCCTGACGTACAGCGCGACGTTCGTCAGCGATCCGGCGCCGCCTGCGAGCTAAGTGCTGCCCGCCGCTGGTTCCCTCGTGATCTGTTGAAGGGGGCCGGCCACCAGCCGCGCGGTCAGTCAAACAGCATCGATCAAGCTGTGAGGGAGCGATCGGGGCAGCTTCCCGCGCAAGCGGATCCTGGCGATCGTGGCGCACACGGGGGCGCATGCAGCCCCGAGTTCGCCACGACCGCGCGCTGACCGTCGAGATGGATGAAACCCGCGATATGCGCGCTGTTCGCCCGTCTCGATTCGCGCGCCGCCGCGCGCACCGCCGCGCGGCCCCGCCCCGCACTCGCTCATCGATGAGTCGGCGCGCTCGTTCAGCAGGCGCCGGGGTTCTGCGTGCAGAAGTTCTCGAACTCGCCGCCGCCGGCTGCTGCGCCGCCCGTCGTGGACTGACCGGCGCCGGCACCGCCCGTCGTCGAGGACGGGGCCGCGGGCGGGGCCGCCGCGGGCGGAGCGGCGGCGGGCGGAGCGGCGTTCGTACCCGTCGTGGAGGTCGTCGACGTCGTGGAGGTCGTCGACGTCGTGTCGGTCCCCGGGGAGTCGGTGGTCTCGGTCGGGATCGTCAGGTCGGGCGTCGTGCTCGGGATCGCGCTCGAGATCTCGTCGTCGGCGCCGCAGGCCCCCAGTCCGGCGGACAGGGCCAGTACGGCGACGAGGGTGAGGGGGCGCAGGCGGATCGCCATGCTCCAGTTCAGCCGGTCGGCGCCATTCGCCGCCCGCAGGTCGGGCAGTCGTTGAGGTCACGCTGGGCGAGCTGGTCGCACCAGTTGCAGAACCGCAGGTACTCGACGGCCCACGGCAGCCGCGACTGCGACGGGCTGAGCGGCAGGACCTTGCCGACGACCTCGAGCTCCTCGCCCGACTCGCGATCGACGTACACGCGGCCGGGCTCAGCCTCTCGAACGATCTCGCGGCCCGTGCTGGGGGTGCGCAACCGGTAGCGCTGGGCGGCTTCCACGGGCGCAACCCTAGCAAGCGATCCAGCCGGAACCGGCACCGCCTCGCCTGTCGCGCCGCTTGGATAGAGTCCCGCGTCGCTCATGGCCCCGGCGTCGCTGACCTCACGAGTTCTGGCCCTCGTCGCATGCTGCGCGCTCGCCGGCGGCCTGGCTGCATGCAGCAGCGACGACCCCCCCGAGCACGCCGATCTCGTCGCCGGCAAGAAGGCGTTCGCGAAGAACTGCAGCTCATGCCACGTGCTCGCCCGCGCCAACGCCCGCGGCACCCAGGGACCGAACCTCGACGAGGCGTTCCGTCGCGCGCTGAGCGACGGCTTCGGGCGCGGGACGATTCGCGGCGCGGTGCACAGCCAGATCATCCATCCGGCCGTCGTGCCGAAGAAGAGCCCGTCCTACATGCCGCCGAACCTCGTGAGAGGCAGGCTCGCCGAGGATGTCGCCGCGTACGTCGCGGCGAGCGTCGCGCTGCCCGGCAAGGACGAGGGTCTGCTGGCCGTCGCGGTCCCGGCCGCGGGGTCCGGTAAGCCGGTCGCCGCCAAGGGCGGCAAGCTCCTGCTGCCGGCCGATCCCAACGGTCAGCTCGCCTACATCACGAAGATCGCGACCGCGCCCACGGGCCAGCTGACAATCGAGTCGAAGAACGACGCCTCGATCCCGCACGACATCGCGCTCGAGGGCGGCGGCGTCAACGCGAAGGGCAAGACCGTGCAGGGCGGCGGGATCTCCTCGATCTCGGTCAGCGTCAAGGCCGGCAAGTACCAGTTCTTCTGCACGATCACCGGCCACCGCGCGGCCGGCATGGAGGGAACGCTGACGGTCAAGTAGGTCCGTCGGGCAGCACGAGCTCGGCGATGACGGCGCGGTGATCTGAGCCGGGCACGTCGTGGACGCTCACCGCCCGCGTGCGGATCGCCTCGGGCACGAGAACGTGGTCGATCGTGATCATCGGTCGCGAGCGGTTCGTCGGCCACGTCGTGCGAAGCCCATCGCCGGTCGCGTCCGCGGCGTCGTAGTAGCCGCCGTCCAGCAGGCGCCGGATCTCGCGGTTGTCGAGCGTGCCGTTGAAGTCTCCGAGCAGGATGCGCGGCACCCCTCCCGCCCGCGGTCCGGGCAGCCCGCGCAGCGTCTCGCGCCAGATGCCGGCGCTCTCGCGCGAGGTCGGCGGCGTGGGGTGGATCGCCTTGAGCCGCAGCGTGACGCCGCCAGGCAGCCTCAGCACGGCCTCGGGCTGCACGCACAGCCCGTCGGCGGGCCCGGCGCTGCGCAGGGGCGAGCGAGCCATGAGCCCCGACCCCGCGGCGCCCGCGCGCGGGATGAGCACGCGACCCGGAAGCAGGCGCCGGATGCCGGCTGCGTCGAGCCGATCCACGACCTCGGGGGTGAGCTCCTGAAGGCTCAGGGCGTCGACGTGGTGCTCGCGGACCAGGCGCACGATCGCGCGCGCATCCGCTCGGCCGAAGAAGACGTTCGACGTCATCACGACGATCGCCCGCCCGCGCGCGCCGTCGCGGGCGACGTGCGGGCCGTCGACGGCGCGCGGCAGCACGACCGACGCG
>JBOGYT010000058.1:0-5354 GCA_050696955.1 Solirubrobacteraceae bacterium
GGTGCGTTCGCGGCGCCGCGGCCGGTCAGGCGTCCCGCCGCCGCCGCCCGCCGCGTCATCGGTGTCTGTGGGCTCGCGCTCGCCGGCATCGCGATCGCGACCGCGATCGCGGCCGACTGGCTGCCGCCCGCGATCGAGCCGGGCCTCTCTCCCGACGGACCGTCATCGCCGCTCGTCGTCGGTGAGCCATCGATACTCGCTCTGCAGCTCGTCCTCATGGGGCTGTTCGCCGCGGCCGCGATCGGTTTCGCCCGCAGCGCTGGGCGCACGCACGACCCGCTGACGCTGTGGTTCGCGATCGGCGCGACGCTCGCGGCGTTCGCCCGGCTGAACTACTTCCTGTTTCCCTCCCTGTACACGGACTACTTCTACACGGGCGACCTGCTGCGGCTCGGGTTCTTCCTCGCGCTGCTCGTCGGCGGTGCGCAGGAGATCCGCGTTGCGCAGCGCGAGCTCAAGCACGCGGCGGTGCTCGACGAGCGCCGGCGGCTGGCGCGCGAGATCCACGACGGGGTGGCGCAGGACCTCGCGTTCATCGCCCAGCAGGCCGGAGCACTTGCCGCCCGCGCCGACGGTCCTGCCGTCGCGGCCGATATCGAGAACGCGGCCCGCCGCGCCCTCGACGAGTCCCGCGCCGCGATCGCCGCGCTCGTTCGTCCGACCGACGAGCCGCTGGCAGAGGCGCTGGCAGGGGTCGCCGAAGCGGCGGCCGAGCGATGGGGGGCAGCCGTGCAGACGAGCGCCGTGGCCGGTGTCGAGCTGTCCGCGCCCGTGCGCGAGGCCCTGCTGCGGATCGTGGGCGAGGCCGTGACCAACGCCGCGCGGCATGGGCAGGCGCAGCACATCGGCCTGGAGCTTGGCGAGCACCCGCACCTGCATGTACGCATCGTCGACGACGGCGTCGGGTTCGACCCGGCGTCGCTCGAGCAACGCAGCGGTCGCCATGGGATCCTCGGCATGCGCGAACGCGCCGAGCAGGTCGGCGCGCAGCTGCGCGTTGAGTCCCGACCCGGCACCGGAACTGAGATCGTGGTGGTCCTCTCGTGAACAGCGTCCTGCGCGTACTCATCGCCGAACCGGACGCGCCGACGCGCGCCGGGATCAGGCTCGCGCTCGAGGCCGAGGGCTTCGAGATCTGCGCGGAGCCCGTCGACGCGAGCACCGCTACGGAGATCGCGGTGCGCGAGCGACCCGACGTGTGCCTCATCGACGAGGACCTGAGCGGCGGAGCGCTCGTCGCGGTCGACTCGATATACCGGCGGCTGCCTTCGACGAAGCTCGTCATCCTGACGGAGTCCGAAGAGCCGAAATCACTCTTCGCGGGGGTGCGCGCCGGAGCGGCGGGCTACGTGCGCAAGGATCTCGATCCAGCTCGGCTGCCGGCCACGATCCGCGGGGTCGTCGATGGCGAGGCCGCGCTCTCGCGACGCCTGACGTTTCATGTGCTCGAGACCCTGCGTACGCGCGAGCGCGGACGGTCGGCGCCGACGACCCCGGGCGGGCCGTCCATGACCGATCGCGAGCTCGAGGTGCTCGAGCTCATGACGGAGGGGCTCAGCACAAGCCAGATCTCCGGGCGGCTGGCGATCGCCGAGGTGACCGTGCGCCGCCACGTGTCGGCGGCGGTCGCAAAACTCGGGGTCGCCGACCGGGCGGCGGCGATCGCCGTGCTGACGGGTCGTTCACGCGTGTGAACGATGTTGAGTCGCACGGGCCATTGCACTCACCGGCGCTGGTTTGCGAGCCTATCGGTCGTGCGACCTGACCTCATCGCGATGATCGAGAGGATCACCCGGCTGCGCGAGGAGTCGACGAGAAGCTCGCGGCGCGAGGCGCTGCTGGAAGACATCGAGGACGCGCTGTCCGAAGGCTACGCCCGGGCGCTCACCGGCGATGCGTGGTCTGAACAGACCGAGCACCGCCTGCACGAGCTCCTCACGGACATCGACGTTCCCGCCCGCGGCCGTACGCTGCGCATGCTCGCCCGCGAGCACACCGGCTTCCAGGCCGAGCTCATCGCGTTGCGGCGCGAGCTCGCCGAGCTGCAACGCGACCGAGACCGCCTGCGGGCGGGCTCGGCGGCGCATTCATCCTGAGCGCGGATCCTGCTCGTCGACGAGGCCGAGCCGCACGGCCAGCACCGCGGCCTGAATGCGGTTGTCGACGCCGAGCTTCTCGAGGGTGCTCGACACGTGGTGCTTGATCGTGCTCGCGCTGAGGTGCAGGCGCCTGCCGATCTCACTGTTGTCGCAGCCGGCGACCACGAGGCCGAGCACGTTGAGCTCGCGCGGCGACAGCTCCGGGGCCGCGGCGGCTGGAGCGTCCGGCGGCCCGTGGCGGCGCAGTCGCGCGAGCAGCCTGCCGGCCACGGCGGGAGCGATCAGCGACTCGCCCGCGGCGGCGGCGCGGATGCCGCGCACGATCTCTGGAAGGGTCGCCTCCTTGAGCAGGTAACCCGACGCGCCGGCGAGGACCGCGTCGAGCACCGCGTCGTCGTCGGCCGTGACGGTCAGCATGATGACCGCGGTCGCGGGCGAGCGCTCCAGGAGCTCACGCGTCGCCTCGATTCCGGACATCCCGGGCATGTTGATGTCCATCACGACGACGTCGGGGCGTAGCTCGACGGCCCGTGCGATCGCCTCGTCGCCGCGCCGCGCGTCGGCCACGACTTCGAGCTCGTCGTGCTCCTCGAGGAGGCGCCGCAGGCCCGTGCGGAAGAGGTCGTGGTCGTCGACGACCATGACGCGGATCGGTGCTCGCACGTCCGTGGCCTCGACCTGTGATCGAGGGTCAGCCATGTAGGCGGCAATCGTAGGCCGTCGGGGTCATCGTCCACGTGAACGTAGAGCACCCGAGACCGAAGTGCTGCGCGATCGGCGTTGCCCTCACGAGGAGCGACCGCTCGTCGCAGACGTCCGCCACAGGTCGTGGTGATCCTACCTTCTACGCCGGAGCGTTCAATGATGTGAACGCATCGTGCCCGGTTGTCCTATTGCCGTCCCGCGGTCTCGGGGCGATAGTCGCCCAATCGACGGGTGACGCCTGAATTGGTGCTTCGGGCGCTTGCCCCGACGAGACAACGCGAGGGGACCAAGAATGCTGAGCCCGGCTGATGGAACTGCGACGACGCGCATGACGACGGTACGCGTAACGGCGCTCGCATTGATGGTCGCCGCTGCGCTCACGCTCGCATCGGCTGGTGCCGCCTTGGCGAATGATCTCACCGGCACGGGCGACGACGGGCTTGCAAGCGGTCCGATGTCAGCACCTTCTGAGCCGACGATCTCCAGCGACAAGCTCGACTACGCGCCCGGCTCAACGGTGACGATCACCGGCGCAGGCTGGCCGGCCGACGAGAGCGTTCAGTTGCGGACGGATGATGATCTCGGCGCGACGTGGTCGGACATAGGTGCCGCCACGACCGACGCGGACGGCGCGTTCACGTACAGCTTCCAGCTCCCGGACAACTTCATCGCGCAGTACAGGACCACGGCCACTGACGGCGTGCGTACCGCGACCACGACGTTCACCGACGCCGCCGCGCAGCTGCAGGGCCAGTCGAATCCCCCGTGCACGGGCAGCGGGGGCGGCTGCGACGGCGGCTGGGATCCCGGCAACCTGAGCGGCTGGGCCGAGAACGACCTGATCCCGATGCGCGTCAAGCTCACCGGCGGCTTCACCTCCGAGCCGTTCCAGATCTCGTTCGACAGGTCGTTGAACAGCTCGGGCGGGACGGTCTTCGGGATCGAGACCCTCAAGAACTTCGTCGCGGGCACCGGCGTCACCATCACGACTCCGACGGCCTGCGACACGACGGGAACGGTCTGGGGCGTCTGCTTCAGCGTCACGACAAGCGGGACGACGAACAACGCCAACCCCAAGTTCGTCACCTTCAGCGCCTTGATGGCGGTCGGCGCGCACAGCTTCACGGGCAGTTCGATGGCGATCGGCGGGGTGGCCCCCAGCGGCATGGGCAACGTTCAGGTAGCCAAGCCGGCACCAGGTCAGGCGCCGCCCGGCAGCCCCGACCTCAGAGTGGTCAAGACCTGCACGGTCGGTTGCTCCGCCACGACCGGGCCGAACACCGCTATCGCGGGGACGACCGTCACCTACAGGCTCGACTACTCGAACCTCTCTGCCACCGACGATGGCACGACCGTCGTCCTGCGCGACATCCTCAGCTCGAACGAGACCTTCGTCAGCTGCTCGAACACTTGCTCGCATTCGGGCGGAACGCCCGACACCCTTGCCTGGAACCTTGGCACGCTTGCCCACGGCGCGAGCGGCTTCGTCACCCTCCAGGCGCAGCTGACATCGAGCGCGGGCACCGCGGTAACGAACGAGGGCAACATCACAAGCCCGCAGATCGACGCGAACACGGCCAACAACGTCTCGACGCTGACGACGACGACGCAGAATGCGCCGCCGGCCGTCCATTCGACCAGCACGAGCGTGTCCTGCGCGCCGAACCCGGTCACGTACGGCGGCAGCTCGAGCTGCACCGCGACGGTCAGCGACACGGCCGCGAGCGGCAAGACGGCTCCGACCGGAACGGTCACCTTCAACAACGGCAGCTCGAGCGGGAGCTTCAGCAGCGCCACGTGCACGCTCGGGTCACCGACCTCGACGTCCAGCAGCTGCTCGGTCAGCTACACGCCGAGCGCCGTCGGCACCGGCACGCATCCGATCGGTGCGAGCTACGGCGCCGACAGCACGCACAGCGGGAGCAGCGGGAGCACCGACCTAACGGTCCAGAAAGCCGCTCCGACGCTGGTGATCACGTGGGCCACGCCGCAGACGTACAACACCTCGACGCACCCGGCGACGGCGACGGTCGACGGTGTTGGTGGCGACGTGAACTTGTCGCCGGCGGCGACGCTCGAGTACTTCTCGGGTTCGACCGCTGGGACGGCTGGGACGGGGACGGCGACGGCGCCGACGAACGCGGGGACGTACACGGTCCGCGCGACGTTTGCGGGCAACGGTAATTACAACGGCGATTCGGCCGTGAAGACGATCACGATCGCCAAGGCGGCCGCGACGGTGAGCATCACGTGGGCTTCGCCGCAGACGTACAACAGCGCGTCGCATCCGGCGACGGCGACGGTTGACGGTGTTGGTGGCGACGTGAACTTGTCGCCGGCGGCGACGCTCGAGTACTTCTCTGGCAGCTCGGCGGGCACGGCCGGGACGGGGACGGCGACGGCGCCGACGAACGCCGGGACGTACACGGTCCGTGCCAGCTTTGCGGGCAACGGCAACTACAACGGCGACAGCGCGGTCAAGACGATCACGATCGCCAAGGCGGCCGCGACGGTGAGCATCACGTGGGCCGACGCGACGTACAACAGCGC
>JBOGYT010000059.1:0-4343 GCA_050696955.1 Solirubrobacteraceae bacterium
ACCGTGGCGGCGCCGCCGCCGCGACCGATGTCGGTGGGCGGCCCCGCTGCGTGCGCGGCGGGCGCCATCGCAACGACGGCAACGAGTGCGACGGCGATGGCCAGCGAGCGCATGCCACAGGTCATGCCCGCTTGGCGCCGGGCTGATGCCTCGCTAGTGGGCCTTGAGACAACGTTGAACGCGGAGCCGCGGACGCCGTTACGAGCCCAACGTCACCTCAAGACCCACTAGATGAAGACGCGCACGAGCGACACGAGCAGCAGGATGAAGCACGCCGCCGCGACCGACCCGAGCCCGCGGATCGCCCACAGGTCGAACTGCGAGACGACGAACTTGCGCTTCGGCGCGGGGCGCTGAAGCTCGGCGAGGACCGTGCGGGCAGCCGGGACCGTGCGGACGCCGATCGGCTCGTCGGGATCGGCGGCCACCGGCGGCTGGCTCTCCTCGACCTTGGGCAGCGGCTCGGTCCGGTCGTCGCCGATCGCCGGTAGCGGCTCGGTTTGCAGCCGGTCGGCCTCAGCGCGCGTGCTGTGGACGTGGCGCTGCAGCGCGCGATAAGCGACGAGCGCCTCGTCGCGCTGCGCGCGCGCCTCGTCGCGCTCGCCGATCCACTGCTCGAGCTGAGCCTCGGCGGCCTCGCGCGCCTTGACCGCCTCGTCGTGCTGGCCCTGCATGCGCCCGCGCGTGCGGTTGGAGGCGGCGCGGTCCTGGATCGCCTCGTCGCGCTGCTCGAGCGCGCGGTCGCGGTCGCGCTCGGCGGTGCTCCGCGCGCGGACGAGCTCGTCGCGGTCGGCGACGGCATCCAGCGCCGCCTGGCGCTCGTCGCGGAGGCTCTCCTCGAGCTGCCGGCAGCGGGTCTCGCGCTCGGAGATCCGCGCGAGCGCCGCGTCGAGCTCGTCGCGCAGCGCGTCGTTGACCTGGGTGAGGTCCGCCAGGTTCTCTTCGAGTCGTCCGGCACGCATGCGATCAAGGCTGACGGCGGGGTCGGACGGCTGGCGCTCCGGCGGCGCGGGCGCGGGCGGTGGCGCCTCGGGCGCGGTTGTCCGCAGCCCCTCCTCGGCCTGCGGGCCGAGCGCGACGGTGACGCTCGGCGCGACGCTGAGCGCAAGCCTGGCCCGGTCGAGCTCGTCGCCTTGCTTCCACGGGAACGCGGCGATCCACGGCTCGTCGGCGGTCGGCGCCCACGGCTTGTGCTCGAGCGTGGCGTGCACGTGACGGTCGCCGACGAGCAGCGTCGGGCGCATGAAGCGCAACCCGCGCAGACCGGACCAGTGCCCGCTGACCACGAGCCGGTCGTCTTCCAGATCCATCCGCTCAAGCTCGAAGCTCACGCCCGCGCGGGCGCCCTGCGCTGTTGCTCTTGGCATGCGCGAGCCCTACCCCGAGCGTGCAAGATCGAGACACCGGCTTCGAGCGCGAGCTGCGGCGCCGGGGCATGGAGCAGATCGGCGCGTGGGGGCTACACATCGTCGACATCGCCTCCAGCCGCTGGGGCGTGTTCGAGGGCACCTGGCACGTCTGCTTCGACTTGGAGCTGCCCTGACCGCGGCTCGGCGAGTCCAAGGCTCCGTTCGGCAGCTGATCAGGGCCGCGTCAGCTGCAGGTAGGCGTCCGTCTCCCGCTCGCGGCGCCCGACGCGCTTGTAGTCGCGCAGCAGCTCGACGACCGGCTCGTACTCGTCCTCGAACCAGCGCCGCGCGACCTCTGCGCGGTCGATGAAGCGCCGCTCGTGGTCGATCAGCCGAGCGCCCCATGCCTCGACGCGCTCGGCCAGCGCGGCGTAGCGGGTGGGGTCGCTCAGCGAGATCCGCGAGCGGTAGGCGGCGGCCAGCGGGACGCGCTCGTGGAAGTCGCGCTCGTGGCGCTTGCGCGGCAGCTCGGACACCGTGATCGGCGCGTCCGCCGCGACGCGCGTGATGACCTCGACGACGTGCGCGTCGGTCGCGGTGCGGCCCTGAGCGCAGGCGACCGCGACGCTGTGGTGACCGTCGCGGACGAAATGCATCGCGCCGACGCGGTAGACGTCGATCGGCGGCATCGGGGCGCCGCGGCGCTGGGCGGCGGCGATGCGCTCGAAGCGCGGGCGGGCGCGCGAGGAGGTGGGGCGAAAGCGACCGTCGAAGTCCGTGTTGCGGTCGGCGCTGCCGACGATCGAAGCCACGCGGATCGTCTGGATCCCGACGTCGCACTCGCCGACGCGCCCGAGCGCCTGGACGACCTCCTCGAACGGCGCCGTCACGTCGACCTTCCGGCGTAGCGCGCCCGATAGGTCCTGTTTCCTGCAGAAAGAGCCGGGTAGGTGTCGAGTGACACAACCGAAGGAGGGCCATGTCGACCACGGATCCGCGCGTCGATTGGAAAGCCGTCGCGCAGTCACCCGAGTTCCGGGAGTTGATCGCTGCCAAGCGGCGCTTCGTCTTGCCCGCCACCGTGTTCTTCCTCGCCTGGTATTTCGGCTTCATCCTCCTCGCGGGCTACGCGCCGGACTTCATGGCGAGGTCGGTCTACGAGGGCCTCACGGTCGGCTACACGCTGGCGCTGACGCAGTTCGTCGTCGTCTTCGCGCTCGGGATCATGTACCTACGCCGCGCCGAGCGGGTGTTCGACCCGCTCGCCGAGAAGGCGATCGAGCGCGCGCTGGCTGACGCGAGCCCGCCCGATGGGGGCCGGTTCCGGGGTGCGGAGGCCGAGCTTTCGGCCGCCGAGGGGGTGGGCGGGCGATGAGGGTCCTCGCCGCCGCCAACGTCGAGGCGATCGTGATCTTCGCGATCGTCCTGTCGATCACGCTCGTCGTCACGTACTGGGCCTCCAAGCGGATGACCGGCGCGGACGTGTTCTGGGCCGCCGGCCGCTCGATCAGCGGCGTGCAGAACGGCCTGGCGATCTCCGGCGACTACCTGTCGGCCGCGTCGTTCCTCGGCATCGCCGGCCTGATCTTCATCTTCGGCTTCGACGGCTTCCTGTACTCCGTCGGCTTCCTCGTCGCGTTCCTGACGGTCATGTTCCTGCTCGCCGAGCGGATGCGCAACGCGGGCAAGTACACGATCGCCGACGTGCTCGCCTTCCGGCTGCGCGAGCGCCCGGCGCGGACCGCGGCGGCGATCGGCACGCTGACGGTGGCGGCCTTCTACCTCATCGCGCAGATGGTCGGCGCGGGCGTGCTCGTCCAGGCGCTCGTCGGCATCGACTTCGCGATCGCGGTCCTGATCACCGGCGTGATGATGCTCTGCTACGTCATCTTCGGCGGGATGCTCGCCACGACGTGGGTGCAGATCATCAAGGCGATCCTGCTGATGACCGCGATCCTCGTCATGTCGGTGTTCGTGCTCGAGCGCGTCGGCTTCAACCCGATCGAGCTGTTCAATCGCGCGGAGGCCAACACGACCGCCGAGTCGACGTTCTCGCTCGGCCCGGGCACGTTCCTGTCGAGCCCGATCGACACCGTCTCGCTCGGCATCGCGCTCGTGCTGGGGACCGCCGGGCTGCCGCACATCCTCATGCGCTTCTTCACCGTGCCGGACTCCAGGGCGGCGCGCTCGTCGGTCGTCTGGGCGATGTTCATCATCGGCGGCTTCTACGTGCTGACGACGTTCGTCGGGTTCGGCGCCCGCGCGCTGCTCGGCGAGGAGGGCGTGGCGGCGGCCGGCACGGGCGGCAACCTCGCGGCGCCGAACCTGGCGCTGTTCCTCGGCGGCGGCGACGGGACCTTCGGCGGCGACCTCTTCCTGGCCGTCGTCGCGGCGGTCGCGTTCGCGACGATCCTCGCGGTCGTCGCGGGCCTCGTGCTGTCGGCGTCGGGCGCGATGGCGCACGACCTGTGGTCCAACGTCATCCGCAAGGGCCACGACTCCGAGCACGAGGAGGTGCTCGTCGCGCGGATCGCGGCGGCCTCGATCGGAGCGATCGCGATCGTGATCGCGATCGTCGGCGGCGAGGGCCTGAACGTGTCGTTCATGGTCGGGCTCGCGTTCGCGGTGGCGGCGAGCGCGAACTTCCCGGCGCTGCTGCTCGCCCTGACGTGGCGGCGCTTCAACACGGCCGGCGCGGTGACCGGCGTGCTGTTCGGCGTCGTCAGCTCGATCGTGCTCGTGATCGTCTCGCCGAAGGTCTGGCCGGGCGCCGACACGGTCACGGGCTCGCCGATCGGCTGGGAGCTCGCGAACCCGGGGATCATCTCGATCCCGCTCGGGTTCATCGGCTGCTGGCTGGGGACGATCCTGAGCACCGAGCGCGGCACGGAGCGCAGCTACCACGAGCTCTATGTCAGGTCCGAGACCGGCCTGGGCTCCGAGAAGGCGCTGGTCGGGCACTAGGACCGCGGGCTATCGGAAGGGGTACAACAT
>JBOGYT010000060.1:0-14786 GCA_050696955.1 Solirubrobacteraceae bacterium
GCGGCGGCTAGACCACATCGCCGATCTCGGCGCCGACGCGCTGTGGCTGTCGCCGGTCTACCCGTCGCCGTTCGCGGACGGCGGCTACGACGTCGCCGACTACATGGACATCGATCCGCGGTTCGGCACGCTCGCCGACGCGGACGCGCTGATCGGCGCCGCGCACGAGCGCGGCCTCAAGCTCCTCATGGACGTCGTGCCGTGCCACACGTCGATCGAGCATCCGTGGTTCACCGAGCATCCCGAGCGCTACATCTGGTCCGATCGCGACGGCCCGCAGAACAACTGGATCGCGGCCTTCGGCGGGCCGGCGTGGTCGCGCGATCCGCGCAGCGGGCGCTGGTACCTGCACTCGTTCTACCCCGAGCAGCCCGACCTCGACTGGCGCCGCGAGGACGTGCGCGAGGAGATGGCCCGCGCGCTGCGCTTCTGGGTCGACCGCGGCGTCGACGGCTTTCGCGTCGACGCCGTCGACCGGCTGCTGAAGGACCTCGAGCTGCGCGACAACCCGCCCGCCTCCGCGCCGCCGCCGCTGCCCGAGCACGCGAACGCCGGCGCACTCGAGCTGCGCCATTCGCGCAACGCGCCGGACATCGGCGACGGGCTGGCCGCCGTGCGTGAGGGCGCCGGGCCGGACAGCCTGCTCGTGGGGGAGGTCTACCTGCCGGCGGCGGGGCTCGGGCCGTATCTCGATCACCTCGACGTCGCGTTCGCCTTCGAGCTGCTGCACGCGCCGTGGAACGCCGCCGCGATCCGGACCGCGGTCACCCACGCGCTGGATCCGGACGGCGCCGACGGGCGCGTGGCCTGGGTGCTCTCCAACCACGACTTCCCGCGGCTGCCCGACCGCGTGGGGGCGCAGAACGTGCGCGCCGCCGCGCTGCTCGCGTTCACGCTTCCCGGCCCGGTCTTCATCTTCCAGGGCGACGAGATCGGGATGGCCGACGGCCCCGGACGCGAGCCGCCGGACGACCGCGCGGGCCGCGATCGCCACCGCCACCCGATGCGCTGGGACGACGACGCGCCGCACGGCGCCTTCACCACGGGCGAGCCGTGGCTGCCGGCGATCGAGGTCGACGGCGGCGGCGTGTCCAGCCAGGCGCGGGACCCGGATTCGATGCTCGCGCTCTACCAGGACCTCATCGCCGCGCGTCGCGATCTCGGCGACGGGCTCGAGTTCGTCGAGGCCGAGTACGGGATCCTCGCCTACCGCCGCGGACCCGGCCACATCGTCGCGATCAACGCCGGCGGCACGGCGCGCGCCGCGCCCGACGCGGGTCGCGTCGTGCGCGCGACGCACGGCACCCGTCACGCCGCCGCAGAGGCCGCGCCGGCGACACTTGCACCGGGGGAGGGGTTCCTGGCAGAGTCGGCGTGAACGTTTGGTTTGTTGCAAGCGTAAGCGGGTACCAGATCGTCGTGAATCGGGGGGTCCGGGTCATATTCGCCGCGGCGGCGGCTGTCCTGGCACTTGCCTTGACGGCTTGTGGCGACGACGAGACGTCCGGCGCCCGCACGACCCTCACGTGGTTCATCTTCAACGAGCCGAGCGGTGCCCCGCAGAAGATCGCCGACCGCTGCTCCAAGCAATCGGGCGGCGAGTACGCGATCAAGTTCGAGTTCCTCCCGTCGCAGGCCGATCAGCAGCGCGAGCAGCTCGTCCGGCGCCTCGGCGCCAAGGACGACTCGATCGACCTCATCGGGATGGACGTCATCTGGACGGGCGAGTTCGCGAACGCCGGCTGGATCAAGCAGGTGCCGGCGCAGACGGCGCAGAAGGTCTCGGCGAACGTCTTCGAGAGCGTGCTCGACAGCGGTCGCTTCGAGGACAAGCTCTACGCGATCCCGATCTGGTCGAACACGCAGCTGCTGTGGTATCGCAAGGATCGCGTCCCCAACCCGCCCAAGACGTGGGACCAGATGATCGACCAGGCCGAGAAGATCGGCCCGGCGAAGGGCAAGATCCAGGTCCAGGCCAACCGCTACGAGGGCCTCGTCGTGCTCGTCAACCAGCTCATCGAGTCCGCGGGCACGTCCGTGCTCGCGGGGCCGACCGAGGTCAGGCTCGACCAGGCGCCGACCGAGCGCGCGCTCGGCATCCTCGCGCGCCTGTCGAAGTCGCCCGCCGCGCCGGCGAACCTCTCGACCTCCACCGAGGACACCGCCCGGCTCGCGTTCGAAGCGGGCGATTCGAGCTTCATGATCAACTACCCGTTCGTCTATCCGTCGGCGAAGGAGAACGCGCCCGACGTCTTCAAGCAGATCGGCGCGGCGCAGTACCCGCAGGTCGACCCCAACCGCGACAGCGCGCCGCCGATCGGCGGCATCAACATCGGCATCTCGTCGTACTCCAAGCACGCCGACGTCGCGTTCAGGGCGGTCGAGTGCCTCGTCCAGCCATCCAACCAGATCGAGGTCGCGACGCTCGGCGGGCTGCCGCCCGTGCGCGAGGACATCTACGACAGCCCCGACATGGAGAAGATCTATCCCGGCTTCGCCGACGTGATCCGCTCGTCGATCGCCGACGGCGCCGCCCGGCCGAGTGAGTCGCCCGCCTACCAGGACCTGTCGCTGGCGATCCAGCGGGCCGTCCACCCGACCGACAAGATCGACCCGCAGAACGTCGAGCCGACGTACGAGGAGCTGCGCGACAAGGTCGAGCAGGCCGTCAAGCGGGAGGGGCTGCTGTGACCGCGGTCCCCGCCGGCGCGAAGGGCGGCCCCCTCAAGACGAGCGACAAGACGAAGGCCGAGCGCAAGCTCGCGTACATGCTGTGCGCGCCGGCGGTCGTCGCGATGCTGCTCGTGACCGTCTATCCGATCGGCTACGCGCTCGTCCTGTCGATGCAGAAGATCGACCTGCGCTTCCCGGAGGAGAGCGGCTTCGTCGGCTTCGACAACTACTCGGCCGTGCTCAGCTCGGACCTGTGGTGGCAGGGCGTCTTCAACACCGCGTTCGTGACGGTCGTGTCGGTGTCGATCGAACTCGTGCTCGGCATGGCGCTCGCGCTCATCATGCACCGCGCGCTGTTCGGTCGCGGCGTCATCCGCACTGCCGTCCTGATCCCGTACGGGATCGTCACCGTCGTCGCCGCGTTCGCGTGGTTCTTCGCGTTCGACCCGGGCAGCGGGTTCGTGAACAACCTCCCGTTCGTCGCCGACGACAAGGCCTGGTTCGGCGATCGCTGGAGCGCGTTCTCGGTGATCATCATGAACGAGGTCTGGAAGACGACGCCGTTCATGGCGCTGCTGCTCTTAGCCGGGCTGGCGACGATCGACGAGGGCCTCTACGAGGCGGCGCGGGTCGACGGCGCCACCGCCGTGCAGCGCTTCTTCCGGATCACATTGCCGCTGCTCAAGCCGGCGCTGCTCGTCGCGCTGCTGTTCCGCACGCTCGACGCCTTCAGGGTCTTCGACTCGATATTCATCATGACCCGCGGGTCGCAGGACACCGAGTCGCTGTCGATCCTCGGCTACAACCAGCTCATCTCGCGGCTGAACCTCGGCCTCGGGTCGGCGGTCTCCGTGCTGCTGTTCGTGCTCGTGCTGCTCATCGCGATGGTCTTCGTGAAGGGCTTCGGCACCTCCGTTCCATCTCAGGGAGACAAGAAGTAATGCAGCGCGGGAGCAGGGAATACGCGCTCACGACGGTCGGGCTCGTGGCCGTGCTGCTCTACGCGCTCATCCCCGTGCTGTGGCTTTTGTCGCTCTCGCTCAAGACGCCGGCGACGGTGAGCGACAAGAAGTTCATCCCCGAGCACATCACGCTCGACAACTACACGACGCTGTTCGAGGGCGGCTTCGACAGCGTGCTGCTGCGCCCGCTCATCAACTCGCTCGTGATCGCGCTCATCGCGACGACGATCGCGGTCACACTCGGGTCGTTCACGGCCTACGCGATCGCGCGGCTCGACTTCCCCGGCAAGTTCCTCATCCTCGCCGGCGCCCTGGCGATCGCGATGTTCCCGCCGATCTCGGTCGTCGGCCCGCTGTTTGACATGTGGCGCACGCTCGGCCTGTACGACACGTATCCCGGGCTGATCATCCCCTACCTGACGTTCGCGCTGCCGCTGGCGATCTACACGCTGGTCGCGTTCTTCCGAGAGATCCCGTGGGAGCTCGAACAGGCGGCCCAGGTCGACGGCGCCACGCCGTGGCAGGCCTTCACTCGCGTCATCCTGCCGCTTGCCACGCCGGGCGTGTTCACGGCGGCGATCCTCGTCTTCATCTTCGCCTGGCAGGACTTCGTCTTCGCGATCACGCTGACGTCGTCGGACTCGGCGCGGACCGTCCCGGCGGCGCTGGCGTTCTTCCAGGGCGAATCGCAGTTCACGGCGCCGACCGGCAACATCGCCGCCGCGGCGATCCTTGTCACGATCCCGATCATCATCTTCGTGCTGATCTTCCAGCGTCGCATCGTCGCCGGGCTCACGGCCGGCGCCGTCAAGGGGTAAAGGAGCAACTCAAGTGGCCGACATCAAGATGCGCGACGTCACGAAGCGCTACGCCGACGGCACAGAGGCCGTCAAGCATATGAGCCTCGACATCGACGACGGCGAGTTCATGATCCTCGTCGGCCCGTCGGGCTGCGGGAAGTCCACGGCGCTGCGCATGATCGCCGGCCTCGAGGACATCTCCGACGGCGAGGTCTCGATCGGCGAGCGCGTCGTCAACAACCTCTCGCCGCGCGACCGCGACATCGCGATGGTCTTTCAGAACTACGCGCTGTACCCGCACATGACCGTCCGCGAGAACATGGGCTTCGCGCTGAAGCTCGCGAAGGTCCCGCAGGCGGAGATCGACAAGAAGGTCGAGCACGCGGCGAGCATCCTCGACCTCAACGAGCACCTCGACCGCAAGCCGGCCAACCTCTCCGGCGGCCAGCGCCAGCGCGTGGCGATGGGCCGCGCGATCGTGCGCGACCCGCAGGCGTTCCTGATGGACGAGCCGCTGTCGAACCTCGACGCCAAGCTGCGCGTGCAGATGCGCACCGAGGTCTCGAAGATCCAGAAGGACCTCTCGACGACGACGGTCTACGTCACCCACGACCAGACCGAGGCGATGACGCTCGGCGATCGCGTCGCGGTCATGCGCTCGGGCGTGCTGCAGCAGGTCGACACGCCGCGCGTGCTCTACAACGACCCGGTCAACATCTTCGTCGCCGGCTTCATCGGCTCGCCGGCCATGAACTTCTTCTCGGCGAAGATCAGCGGCGGGAAGGTGAAGCTCCCGTTCGCCCAGGTGCGCGCGCCCGAGGGCGTGGGCGACGGCGACGTCATCGTCGGCATCCGCCCGGAGGACTTCGAGGACGCGCGCTTGGCCCCGAACGACCGGACCGAGGGGGTCGAGTTCACGGCGCCGGTCGACGTCGTCGAGTCGATGGGCTCGGAGATCTACGCCTACTTCTCCTTCGAGGGCGGCGACGTCAGCTCCGACGAGCTTCGCGAGCTCGCGCGCGATTCCGGCGTCGCCGAGACGCCGAGCGGCGGCGCGGGCTTCGCGGTCGCGCGACTGAACCCCGAGTCCGAGGTGAAGGAGGGCCAGACGGCGCGCCTGTGGTTCGACGGCGCGAAGCTGCACGTCTTCAACCCGGCCGACGGCACGAACCTGCGCCACTCGCGGGAGGAGCGCGCCGCGGCGGCCGAGGCGACCGAGGAGGCGATCGAGACCGAGGCGGAGGCCGAGCCCGACGAGCGCGCCGAGGCCGAGCAGGACGCCAAGCCCGAGCCGCCGGCGCGGCCGCTGGACGAAGACGAGCCCACGCCGAGGTCCGCGCCCGAGTAGTTCGGGCTCCCGCGCGCAGCGCCCGCATGGCGTCGGCGCGTGCGGCGGATGTCGATTTCTCCCCTGTCCGCGGGGAGTATTCGACACGCCCGGCCGGCGTTGCGGCCGACCACCGCGCGGCCCAACTCGCGCTCACCTGCCGCGCCGCACGCGCTCGATCGTCTCGTCGGTCCAGGACTGCGTGCGCATGAGGCGGTAGCGGTCCTCGGTCAGCCGCAGGTACGCGTCGGTCTCCTCCTCGCGCGGCCCGATCAGCCGCGCGTCGCGCAGCAGCTTGACAACCGGGTCGTACTCCTCCTCGAACCACCGCTTGGCGACCTCCGCGCGGTCGATGAAGCGCTCCTCGTGCTGGATGAGCCGCAAGCCCCACGCCTCGACGCCCTCGGCCAGCGAGCCGAAGCGCATCGGGTCGGTCAGCGCGATCCGCGTGCGGTACTCGGCGGGCAGGGGGACGCGCTCGTGGAAGACCCGCTCGTGGCTTTTCAGCGGCAGTTCGGCGACGCTGATCGACGTGTCGGCGGGCACCCGGGTGACGACCTCGACGACGTGCGCGTCGATCTTGTCCTGCCCCTGCGCCCGCGCGACCGCGACCCGGTGGTGGCCGTCGCGCACGAAGTGCATCTGCCCGACGCGGTAGACGTCGATCGGGGGCATCGAGGTCCCGCGCCGCTGCGCGTCGGCGATCCGCTCGAAGCGCTGGCGCACGCGCGAGGACGTCGGGCGGAACTCGCGATCGAAGTCCTTGCGCCGGTCGACGCTGCCCACGATCGAGTCGATCGGGATGGTCTGGACTCCGAGATCGCGCTCGCCGACGCGCCCGAGCGCCTCGATGACCTCGTCGAAGGGCAGCATGACGTCGACGTCGTGCTCCAGGCGCAACGCCGCCGACAACCGCGCAAGCGCCCGGCGTCGCCGCGCGCGCAGGAAGTCGTCCTGCGCGTCGGAGGTCGGAAAGCCGGTGTCGCGGGGCACTCACCAATTGTGCCGATCCGCCGCCGGGGCGACGGTCGAACTTCGGCGCAGCGATCTGCCGGAGCCTGGTCTTTCGTCTAGTCGCGGGCCGAGCGGCGGTGACACGCTCGCGTTGCACTGGCTCACGTAGCGGGAGGCAGACATGCGAAGCCCGAGGGACGCTCGATCCATCGCCGCACTGGCAGCGGCCACGGCGCTGCTGGGCCTGACCGCGGCGCTGCTCCTCGCCCCGCCCGCGAGCGCCGCGACGCTTCCGAGCAACTTCCAGGAGCAGGTCGCCTTCAGCGGGCTGACGAACCCGACCGCCGTGCGCTTCGCCGCCGACGGGCGCGTCTTCGTGGCCGAGAAGAGCGGGCTCATCAAGGTCTTCTCGAACCTCGACGACACGACGCCGACGCAGTTCGCAGACCTGCGCACGAATGTCCACAACTTCTGGGATCGCGGTCTGCTCGGCCTGGCGCTGGACCCGAACTTCCCCGCGAACCCGTACGTCTACGTGCTCTACACCCACGATGCGGCGATCGGCGGCACCGCGCCGCGCTGGGGGACGCTCGGCGCGACGTCCGACGGCTGCGCGACGCCTCCCGGTCCGACGGCCGACGGCTGCGTGGTGAGCGGCCGGCTGTCGCGGCTGCAGGCCTCCGGCGACGTCATGACCGGGTCGGAGTCGGTGCTCATCGAAGACTGGTGCCAGCAGTACCCGAGCCATTCGATCGGGAGCCTGGCCTTCGGCGCCGACGGCATGCTGTACGTCAGCGGCGGTGACGGCGCGAGCTTCACCTTCACGGACTACGGCCAGGACGGCAACCCCCTGAACCCGTGCGGCGATCCACCGGTTCCGGTTGGCGGCACCCAGACGGCCCCGACCGCCGAGGGCGGCGCGTTGCGCAGCCAGGACGTGCGCACGACCGCCGACGCGACGAGCCTCGACGGCGCCATCCTGCGCGTCGATCCGGCGACCGGCGCCGGCCTCGCAAGCAACCCGTTCGGGGCCAGCACGGACGTCAACCGGCGCCGCGTCGTCGCCTACGGCCTGCGCAACCCGTTCCGCATCACGATCCGCCCGGGCACGAACGAGGTCTGGCTCGGCGACGTCGGGTGGAACGACTGGGAGGAGATCAACCGCATCGTCACGCCCGCCGATACGACCGCGGACAACTTCGGCTGGCCGTGCTACGAGGGCATCGTGCGCCAGGCGGGCTATGACGGCGCGAACCTCAACCTGTGCGAGAACCTCTACACCCAGGGCGCGGGCGCCATCGTCGCGCCCTACTTCCGCTGGTCGCACGCAGCGACGGTCGTGCCCGGCGAGACCTGCCCGGCCGGGAGCTCGTCCGCGGCCGGCGTGAGCTTCTACGGCACCGGTCCCTATCCGGACGACTTCGACGGCGCGCTGTTCTTCGCCGACTACTCGCGCGACTGCATCTGGGCCATGAAGCGCAACGGCGGGACGCTCCCGAGCACGTCGGCGATCTCGACGTTCGCCGCCGGCGCGGCGAACCCCGTCGACATCCAGGTGGGACCGAGCGGTCAGCTGTACTACGCCGACTTCGATGGCGGCACGATCCGCCGCATCGACTACACCGCGGCCAACCAGCCACCGGTGGCGGTCGCGACGGCGTCGCCGACGAGCGGGCCGACGCCGCTGACCGTGAACTTCAACGGGACGAGCTCGAGCGACCCCGACGGCGACGCGATCACGTACGCGTGGGACCTCGACGCCGACGGCGCGTACGACGACTCGACGTCCGCGACGCCGACGTTCACGTACACCGCGGCCGGCTCCTACGCGGCCAGCCTGCAGGTGACCGACAGCCGCGGCGCCACGAGCCGCGCCTCGGTGACCATCAACGCCGGCAACCAGGCGCCGACCGCGACGATCATCAGCCCGGCCGCCGGCACCACGTGGAAGGTCGGTGACACGATCGCCTTCAGCGGATCGGCCAGCGACCCCGAGGACGGCGCGCTACCGGCGAGCAGGCTGTCGTGGTCGCTCGTGCTCCAGCACTGCCCGTCGACGTGCCACACCCACGCCGTGCAGGACTACCCGGGCGTCGCGAGCGGCTCGTTCGTCGCCTTCGATCACGAGTATCCGTCGTACCTCGAGCTGAAGCTGACGGCGACGGACTCCGGCGGCCGTACGAACACGAAGACGCTACGCCTGGACCCCAAGACGGTTAACCTCACGCTCACCTCCAATCCGACGGGCCGGACGCTGACCCTCAACGGCGCCAACGCCGTCGGGCCCTTCACGCGGACGGTGATCATGGGCTCGACGAACTCGATCGGCGCGCCGTCGCCGCAGGTCGCCGGCTCGCGCACGTGGACGTACTTGCGCTGGTCGGACGGGGGCGCTCAGACGCACAACATCGTCGCCAGCGCGACCGGCACGCGTACCGCGACGTTCCACTGCAACGGCTCGTTCCTCGCCTGCCTGTTCGCCGGCGGCGGCTGAGCCGGCGCGCCGCCCTACGTCAGCGACGCGCAGATCACGAGCGCCACCGCGAACTGCACCGCGGCCGAGACGATCGTCGCCGGGTGCAGCTTCGGGCCGCCCATGCACACGACGCGCAGCTTGCCCGGGGTGAGCACGTCGAGCAGCAGGAAGCCGATCGCCTGCGCGCCCACGCCGACGGCGCCGAAGATCGCCGCCTCGTCGAGACCGTCCCAGCCCTCGCCCGTGAAGAAGATCGCGAACCACAGGATGAGCCCGAGCGACACGAGCGACGACGCGGTCAGCAGCGCCGCGTTCGCGTTGCCGTCCATCACCTGCTGTCCGAGGCTGCCGGGCGTCAGCAGGTCCAGGACGACGAAGCCGACGAGGAGCACGCCGAGGCCGACCCCGGCGTACGCGAGCACCTGACCGACGAGTTCTGGCGTGTCTGGCATGGTCTGTCCTCTCCCTATGCGATGACGTGCGGCACGAACCGCGACGTGTTTGTGGTCAGCAGGCCGTCTGATTCGCGGATGCCCAGGCCGGCGGGCTCCATGTCGACCGTCCAGACGCCGAGCACGGGGTGGCCGCCCCCGCCGTAGTCGCCCAGATCGGTGTACTGCTGGACGACGTACCCCTCGTCGCCGTAGCCCTGGTCCGGCCCCTGCTCGACGACGTCGCCGTCGCTCACGACCATCGCGTTCGCCCCCTCGCGGGCGAGCAACGGCTTACGCACGAACGTCGTCACGCTGTCGGGCTGCTCGCCGTCGAACCACGCCGGCAGCACGTGCGGGTTCTCTGGGTACAGCCGGTGCAGCACCGGCAGGATGCCCTTGTTGGACCACAGCATCTTCCAGATCGGCTCGATCCACAGCGTCTGGCCCTCCGCGTCGCCCATCCGCTCGAGCGCCTTGAACGCGAAGTCCTCGTTGACCATCCACTCCCACGGGTAGAGCTTGAACGCGGTCCGCACCGGGCGGTTCTGGAGGTCGACGAAGCCGACGTCGTCGAGGTAGCCGAGGCTCTCGATCGGCATCACCTCGCAGGTCAGCCCGGCGGCGCGCGCGGTCTCGGAGAGATAGCCGATCGTCATGAAGTCCTCGCCCGAGTGCTCGCCCGCGGTGTGGAGCATGTGGACGCGGTCGCCCGGCAGCCGCTTGGCCTCGTCGAGCTCCTTCCAGCGCGCGACGAGCATCTCGTGCAGGAGGTTCCACTGGTCGACGCCCGCGCCGAAGACGTCGACCGCCCAATGCCATTGCACGGCCGCGCACTCGAGCAGCCCGGTCGGGGTGTCGGCGTTGTACTCGAGCAGCTTGGGCACGCCGTCGGGCCCGTAGGCGAAGTCGAAGCGGCCGTAGAGCATCGGCGGCTCGCTCTCCCACGTCTCCTTGATCTGAGGCACCGCCCAGCCGGGGATGCCCATATCGGCGAAGAGGTT
This sequence comes from Solirubrobacteraceae bacterium, assembly GCA_050696955.1. Lineage (GTDB taxonomy): Bacteria > Actinomycetota > Thermoleophilia > Solirubrobacterales > Solirubrobacteraceae > CADCVQ01. Next base: position 10,628 of record JBOGYT010000060.1, read on the forward strand.
CTCCTCGATGATGTAGTCGCCGGCCTCGACGAGCATCTCCATCATCAGCCGCGCGACCGCCTCGGTCGAGTAGACCTCGTCGGTCGTCAGCGAGTAGTGCGCGCTCTCGTGCCAGTAGGAGATCTCCTCGCCGTCGGGCAGCGGCGTCTTGTAGTAGATGAGCCCCTGCGACTCGATCGTCGCGGGCCAGCCCTGCCGGGGTTCGATGTCGTGGCGATCCATCAGCGCGGAGCGGCGGCGGGAGCGGCGCCCCTCATCCTCCGCTGCTGAACGAGCCGCCGCCGACCGCGCGGCCGGTGGTGCGTCCGACGCCGGTGTCCGTGCCGGTCGCGCCGAACCCGCCGCGCTGGGCGACCGCGACCGTGTCGGTCGAGTTGATGCGCTCACCGCCGGCGGGCGCGCGGTCGCCACGGCTCAGGCCGCCGGCGCCGTAGTACCAGAAGTGGCTGGCGCTCGTGCCGTCGCAGTCGCGGTTCTCGACGATCTGGTCGTTGCTGTCGACGCAGTACGCGACCTCCTCCCTCTGCGTCGTGCCGCACGCGCTGAATGCTGCCGCCAGCAGCGGTACGACCGCCAGATTGACGGCCTTGCTGCGCTTCATGAGCCTTCCTCCCTTCGCTGATGGGCTGCCCGCAGCGCCTCGACGACGTCCGGGTCGTTCGTCACGTCCTTCAGTCGCCGCAGATGCCGGGCGAGATAGTCGGCGTCGGATTCGAGCCGCGCGATCAGATGGTCGAAGTCGTCATCGAGGCTGACCGTGGCCAGCGGATCGGCCTGCCGCGCGCGCTCGAGCGACAGGATGCCGGTCCACATGACGAGCTCGACGGTCGCGCGGCCGAGGAACGTCTCGGGCGCGAAGTCGCCGTAGCCGACCGTCGTCTGGGTCACGAGCACCCACCAGGCGCCGTCGAACCAGTCGCTGTCGGCCTCGAAGAGCGAGTACAGCAGGCCGCCGATCGCCCGGTTGAGGATCAGCAGGATGAGGGCGAGGCGCACCGGCCGCTGCGCGATGTAGCTCAGCAGCCGCTCGACGCGCTCCTCGAACCAGTCGTCGGGTGCCCGCCCGCGGGTGACGAGCTGGCGCCGGAGGCGGTCGATGCGCGCGCCGCCGACCGTCACGTCGCCTGGGCCAACGTCCATGTCGCGCGCCACGAGCGCAAGTCTCGCGCACGAATCGCGGGTGGGCAAGGCCAGCTTCGTGCCCTAGACTTCTCGGCGCATGACGCAGGCGTTCGACCTCTCCCTGCTTCTTCTGCTCCCCCGCTAGGGGGAGCGTTACGCGTGGCGGCCGCATTGCCGCATATCCAGCGAGAAGCAGACCTGTCGAGCCTTTTCAGCAAGGAGCACTGACCGTCATGAGCAGCATCGATCCCAATCACGTACGCATCTTCGACACGACCCTCCGCGACGGCGAGCAGTCGCCGGGCATCTCGCTGAACACGCACGAGAAGCTCGAGATCGCCCACCAGCTCGCGCGGCTGGGCGTCGACGTCATCGAGGCCGGCTTCCCGATCGCGTCGCCCGGCGACTTCGAGGCCGTCACGGCGATCGCCCGCGCAGATTTCGATCCCCACCCACCCCCGATCATCGCCGGGCTGGCCCGCGCTCAAGCGCCCGACGTCGAGAGCGCCGCCCGTGCTGTACGAGACGCCGAGCACCCGCGCATCCACACGTTCATCTCGACGTCGGACATCCACATCGTCCACCAGTTCCGCTCGACCCGCGAGGACATCCTCGCCCAGGCGCGGGCGGCCGTCGCCCACGCCAAGTCGTTCGTCGACGACGTCGAGTTCTCGCCCATGGACGCCACGCGCGCCGACCTCGAGTACACCGCGGAGGTGTGTGCCGCGGCGATCGAGGAGGGCGCCACGACGATCAACATCCCCGACACCGTGGGCTACACGACCCCGGACGAGTACCGCGCCTACCTCGAGGGCCTCTACGAGCTCATCCCCGGGCTGCGCGACGTGATCGTGTCGGTGCACTGTCACGACGACCTCGGCCTCGCGGTCGCGAACTCGTACGCCGGCGTGCTCGCCGGCGCGCGCCAGGTCGAGTGCGCGATCAACGGCATCGGCGAGCGCGCGGGCAACGCGTCGCTCGAGGAGATCGTGATGCTCCTGCACACCCGCGGCGACGTCTCCGGCCTGCACACCGGCGCCGTGACGACCGAGATCGCGCGCACGTCGCGGCTCGTCTCGCGGCTGACCGGCTACGTCGTGCAGCCCAACAAGGCGGTCGTCGGGCGCAACGCGTTCGCGCACGAGTCCGGCATCCACCAGGACGGCGTCATCAAGGAGCGCACGACGTACGAGATCATGGACGCCACGAGCGTCGGCCTGAATGCCAACTCGCTCGTGCTCGGCAAGCACTCGGGCCGGGCGGCGCTGAAGCAGGCGCTCGGCGAACTCGGCATCCACGTCGACGGCGCGGCGCTGAACACGGCGTTCAAGCGCTTCAAGGAGATCGCTGACAAGAAGAAGACCGTCAGCGCGATGGACCTCGAGGCGCTCGTCACCGACGAGCTGCGCAACGACGTGGCGAGCTACACGCTGGAATCCTTCGAGGTGAGCGCATCTTCGGCCGGCCCGCCCCACGCGAAGGTCGCGGTCGCACTGCCCGACGGCTCGGTCGCGGAGGCCGAGTTCTCCGGCGACGGCCCGGTGGACTCGGTGTTCCAGGCGATCAACCAGGCCACCGGCCTGGACGCCTCGCTGCGCGAGTTTCGCGTCGACGCCGTCACCGGCGGCCAGGACGCCCTCGGGGAGACGTCGGTCGTGCTCGAGTTCGAGGGCCAGTCGGCCGCCGGTCAGGGCGTGGCGACCGACATCATCGAGGCGGCGGCCCGCGCGTACGTCCGCGCCCTGTCGACGGCGGTGCGCAAGGCCCAGGCGGTCGGCGAGCTCGTCGACCTCGGCGCCAGCGAACCGGTCGCGACGCCGTAGGCGGCGGGCGCGCACCGCGGCTCGCCTGCGGACGTACTGCCTATTGCGGTGCGGGCATCTCGCCGCCGGTGTGGGCGAAGTTCTTGTTGACGATGCGCCAGCGGCCTTCGCTGCGCGACAGCGTGAAGAAGTCGACGAAGGACATCGTTCCCCAGAAGCCCTCCTCGACCACGATCGCGCCCGCCGCGTCACCGGCCTGGACGATCGAGGTGATCCGCGCCTCGAAGGTGCCGCCCGCGTTGCCCGGGTTCTGCTCCACGAGCTTGATGTACTCCGTGATCGGCACGTCGAACCGATGGTCACCCACTGCGCCGTACATCTGCGCGTCAGGGTGAAACGCCTCGGCCAGCGTCGCGGCATCGCCTGCGCCAGATCCGTCGATGTACATCTGGACCGTCGCGGCAATGGCATCGTAGTCCTCGATCGGCGTGCCGGCTTGGACGGGTTGCTCCTGCTCGGTGGCCATGACGTGCTCCTCTGGCTTGGGGGACCCGACGCTACGCCTCCGTCGGCGGCAGGGTCAAGCGAGTCTTGGATAACTCGCCAGGGCTACCCGCCGAGCGTCAGCCCCTGCGCGTAGCCACCCGCGAGCACGGCGTCGCGCAGCCGCGGATCCATGAGGTTCGGGCCCATGATCCGGGCGGTGTCCTGGTCGGGGCCGATCATGCGCACGCGGGCGCCGCGGTTGCGCAGCGCGAGCGTCTCGAGGGCGGCGGTGCTGCCGGCGAGCGCGCGCAGGACGCCGAACGGAGAGGCCATCGCGATGTCGAGGCTCGCGATCGGGTTCAGGCACAGCACCTCGGTCGCGCGCCCGGCCGGCGCGACATCGAGGTTCGTGTTGCTCCAGACGCCGCCGTCGACGTACTCGCGCCCGCTGATGCTCACCGGCGCGAAGATCCACGGCACCGAGCACGAGGCCTGCACCGCCTCGGCGACGGTCGCATCCGGAGCGCCCGGAGCGCCGAAGACGACGCGCCGGCCGCGCTCCCGCTCCACCGCCACGATCCGCAGGCGCCCGTCGAAGCGCGCTCCCGTCTCGCTGACGCCCGCGTGGATCTTGCTCAGCGACGTGTCCGTGCCGGGAGCCCGGTTCAGCAACGCGGCCCGCAGCGCCGAGCTGGCGGTGGAGCCGATCGCGAGCGTCATCGGCGCGAGCGGCGTCGCGGCCGCACCGGCGATCCGCAGCGCCTCGCGCGCGACCGACTGGACGACCG
>JBOGYT010000061.1:0-4890 GCA_050696955.1 Solirubrobacteraceae bacterium
GCGCAGCAGCGCGCGCTCGGCCGTGCGCCCCACGATCGCGGTCGGCACGGGCTCGGCGTCGGCGTCGCCGCCGGCGCCGTCGTGCGGCTCGAGCAGGCGGAACAGCGGCACTGGCTCAGGGCAGCCCGTGAGCTCGTGCGACCCGAGCTCCTCGAAGTCGAAGGCCTCGTGCGCGAGCGCGTGCGTGGCGGCATCGACGATGACGGCGCCCGGCTCGCCGATCGCCTGGACGCGCGACGCCATGTTCGGCGTGTCGCCGAACGGGTTGGCGGCGTCGCCGCCGTCCGCGCCGGTCGCGCCGGCGCGGCTCGTGCCGGTGGCGATCCCGATCCGCACTGCGATCGGCACGCCGAACTCGCGCTCGATGACGTCGCGGGCGGCCCCGATCGCGCGCTGGATCTCCCAGCCGCAGCGGACCGCGCGGCGCGCGTCGCCGTCGCGCGCGTTGACGTGGCCGAAGAAGACCGCCACGCCGTCGGAGATCCACGGCTGGTGCTGGCCGTCGAGGCGGCGGGCGACCTCGTGGCAGATCGCCTGGAAGCGGGCGATGACGACGTCGAGCGCCTCGCGGTCGAGCGCCTCGCTGGCGGGCGTCGTGGCGAGGTCGCACAGCAGGACCGTGACCTGCTCGCGGCGGGCGCTCGCCTCCGCGATCGGCGTCGCGGGCGCGGAGGCTGCCGGCGCGGCGCCGCGGCGCGTCAGCACGCGGCCGTCGTCGTCGGCGACCTCGAGGATCTCGACGAGCTCGGTGCGCAGCGCGGCAAGCGTCTGGTCATCCAGCCCGAACTCGAGCCGCAACGCGGTGTACGAGACCCTCCCTCGACGCTCGATCAGGGCCACACAGCGTTCAACGACCTCTCCGAACGTCGGCACATTCGCACGGTAGCTCGCGGCCCGGGACGGCTGGACGGGCGTCGTACGTGGCCGGGCGGTGGACGAACAGCATCGGACGTGCAGTCGTGCAACCTCTCGCTCGCAGAAGGCACGAGGTTGCACAGATGCACGTCATGCGCCCCACCCCCGGCGCCCCCGCTCCCGAATCCCTTGTCGATGCTGTTTCGCGAACCGCGCCGCGCCGCCTACACCACCGGCGTGACCGGCTCCGCGCCGCTCAGCACCGCGATGACGTTGTCGGCGCAGAGCTCCGCCATCGCGTCGCGCGTCACGCGCGTGGCCGAGCCGATGTGCGGCACGCAGACGGTGTTCGGCAGCGCGACGAGCTCCGCGGGCACGGTCGGTTCGTCCTCGTAGACGTCGAGGCCGGCGCCGGCGAGCGGGCCGTCCTTCAGCGCCTGCACCAGCGCCGCCGTGTCGACGACGCCGCCGCGGCACGTGTTGACGAGGATCGAGCCGGGCTTCATCGTCGCGAGCGCGTCCGCGTCGATCATGTGCTTCGTCTCGGGCGTGAGGTTGACGTGCAGGCTGACGTAGTCCGAGACGGCGAGCAGCTCATGCAGCTCCATGCGCTCCGCGCCGTACCGGGCGGCGGCGTCCTCCATCGGGTGGGCGTCGGTGAAGACGAGCCGCGGTTCGAAGCCGGCGAGCAGCTCGGCGGCGCGCTGGCCGATGCGCCCGAAGCCAACGAGGCCGATCGTCGCGCCCGACAGCTCGCGTCCGAGGTACTGCTCGGGCTCCCAGCCGGGCCACTCGCCGCGGCGAAAGATCTGATCGGTCTCGACGAGCCGGCGGCCCGTGGCGAGCATCAACGACACCGCGAGCTCGGCCGTGGCGTTCGTCAGCACGTTGGGCGTGTTCGTGGCGCGCAGGCCGCGCTCGCGCACGGCGTCCGTGTCGATGTTGTCGAAGCCGACCGCGAAGTTCGACACGACCTCGAGCTCCGCGCCGGCGCGGTCGAGCAGGTCGCCGTCGACCGGCACGGTCGGATCGGCGACGATCGCGTTCGCGCCGGGGGCGTGGTCGAGCAGCCAGTCGCGGTCGAACGGCAGGCCCCCCACCGCGACGTCGAAGCGCTCCTTCAGCTTGTCCAGCCCCGCGGCCGGGAGCGTGCGGGCAACGACGACCTTCATTAGATGCATTCCGTCGCTGGCATGGACGAAAGACTAATCGGCGCGGGCATCCGTCGACGCGTCATGATGTCGCTACGCGCTGACCCGCCGCGAGGAGAGCTTCCGATGGCCTACAAAGTCCCCGACCTGCCCTACGCATACGACGCCCTCGAGCCGCACATCTCCGAGGAGACGATGCGTACCCACCACGACAAGCACCACCAGGCGTACGTCGACAAGGCGAACGCCGCGCTGGCGGGGACCGAGTGGGAGGACGTGCGCCCGAAGGAGATCCTCACGCGCCTGGGCGAGTTGCCCGATGATCTGCGCGACACGGTCCGCAACAACGCGGGCGGGCAGTACAACCACTGCATGTTCTGGCGCAGCATGTCGCCGGACGGCGGCGGCGAGCCGGAGGGCAAGCTGCTGCACTCGATCAAGGACACGTTCGACACGTTCGGGCGCTTCAAGGAGACGATGAAGGACGCCGGGCTCAGCGTGTTCGGCTCGGGCTGGGCGTGGCTCGTCTTCGACGGCAAGCGCGTCTTCATCGTCACGACGCCCAACCAGGACAACCCGATCATGGACGGCCTGACGCCGCTGCTCGGGCTCGACGTCTGGGAGCACGCCTACTACCTGACGTACGAGAACCGCCGCGCCGAGTACATCGACGGGTGGTTCAACGTCATCGACTGGGCGACGGTCGAGCAGCGCTTCGCCGAGGCGCCGCGGCCCGACGTCTCGGAGATCCTCGAGCGGCCGGTCAGCATCCAGGGCACCGACAAGGCGTTCGGCACCCTGACGCTCGACGACGCCCGCACGCAGGCCTCGGAGCTCAAGGCGCTCGCGGGGTGGGGGCCGATGGCGAAGGTCGGCACGATCGCGCGCAGCTGGACCGACCTCGCGAAGATCCTCGAGAAGCGCAGCGCGGAGACCGTCGCGGATCTCGAGCCCTCTCAGATCGAGCAGTCGGCGGTCGACCTGTGGATCATCCCGCCGCCGCGCACGATGGTCTGAGCGCGGCTACTGCTCCTGGGCCATCTGCGAGCCGCCGTAGGCGACGCCGGCCGCCGCGAGCAGCGCGACGAAGATGCCGAACTTGCGCGTCAGGTCGATCTGCTCGGGCAGGCCGTCGGGCTCGGGCGTGAAGATCAGGCGGAAGAGCACGAGCGCCAGCGCGAGCGCGCCCGCGCCCAAGACGATCAGGCTCGGTGGGGCGGGCAGCGCCGGCAGGGCACCGGCCAGCCGCGCGGCGATGAGCGCGATCGCCGCGGCCGCGGCGAGGAACAGCAGGATGTCGACGAAGCTCAGGAGCTCCCAGGCGTTGCCGGTCTCGTCGAGGCTGACGCTCGCGCCCAGGCCCTCGATCTTGATCCCGTACCAGGGCAGGAACAGCGCGATGAGCAGCACGAGCGCGCTCCCCCCGGCGATCTTCTCCCCAAGGCTGGCCTGGGACGGATCCATCGCGCCACTCTAACCGCGCGGGTCCCGGTTAAGCCACCGGCCGCAGGTGGCGCAGCGGCCGCCCGTCGCGCAGCTCCCGCACGACGGCCTCGACGAGGCCGTCGCCGTCGAGCCGGCGGCCGTCGGTGACGGCCGCGACATGCCCGCGCTTGTGCTGGATGAGCGCCGCCATCGTCTCGTCGATCGTGTCGGCGGCGAGCAGGTACCACGCCGTGACCGCGTCGCGCTGGCCGATGCGGTGGCAGCGGTCCTCGGCCTGGTCGTGCATCGCCGGCGTCCACTCGAGCTCGAGGAAGGCGACGTTCGACGCGCGCGTGAGCGTGATGCCCTGCGCCGCGACGCGGGTGGCGCCGATGAGCAGCAGCGGCCCGTCGGGATCCTGGAACGCGCGCACCGCCTCGTCGCGCCGGGCGGTCGAGTCGCGCCCGAGGAGGTGGGCGGCGTAGGGGAAGCGCTCGAGGACCGCCTGCTGGACCTCGATGTGACGCGCGAAGACGACGAGCGGCTCGCCCGACTGCAGGAAGTCGCCGATCCACTGCAGCGCGGCCGCGAGCTTGCCGCGCGCGGCGAGGCGCTGCAGCGTGCCGAGCTGCGCCAGGCGCTCGGCGCGCAATGTCGCCGCGATGCGCGCGTTGAGCTCCGAGAGATCGAGCGGCTGCGAGCGCAGCCACGCGACGACGTCCTCTTCGGCGAGGCGGTACTCGCGCTCGTTGGTGAGCGCGACCGGCACGACGACCTGGCGCTTGGCCGGCAGCTGGGGGAGGACCTCGGACTTCAGCCGCCGCACGAAGCAGCGCCGGCGCAGGTGCCAGTGCAGCCGCTCCTCCGAGAGCTCCCCGCGGAAGCGCTTGGCGAACTGCGCGCCGGAGCCGAACTCGTCCAGGCGCCCGAGCACGCGCAGCTGGCTGACGAGCTCCTCGGCGTGGTTGAGGACCGGGGTGCCGCTGAGGGCCAGGCGCAGGCCGTCCGCCGGGATCGCCTCGGCCAGCCGCCGGACCGCGCGGGTGCGCTTGGCCTGCGGGTTCTTGACGTAGTGCGATTCGTCGACGACGAGCGCGCGCGGCCCGATCCGCGCGAGCGCGGCGCGGTGGGCGGCGACGATCTCGTAGTTGAGGATCGTGATCTCGGCCGTCGCGGGCGCGACGGAGCGGCCGTCGACGACGGCGACGCTGCGGTGGGCGAGCCAGCGCTGGGTCTCGCGCTGCCAGTTGAGCTTCAGCGACGCCGGGCAGACGACGATCGCGGGGTACGCGCCGTCGGCCTCGAGCGCGGCGAGCGCCTCGATCGTCTTGCCGAGCCCCTGCTCGTCGGCGATGAACGCGCGGCGCGCGTCGAGCGCGTAGCGCACGCCGGCCCACTGAAACGGCGCGAGCTCGCCGCCGAGCCGCGCCGCCGCGTCCTCGATCGGCTCGCCCTCGGT
>JBOGYT010000062.1:0-6810 GCA_050696955.1 Solirubrobacteraceae bacterium
CCGCTCGACCGCCCGCGGATCACCCTTGCCGCCCGCGCCCTGCAGCCGGAGGGCGCGCAGGCCGAGGAGGCACTCGGCGCGCACGCCGCCGCGATCCCCGGCGCCATGCTCTACGCGGCCTGGGACGAGTTCGAGCTGTGGGTGCTCGAGGTCGAGCAGGTGCGCTCGGTCGGCGGCTTCTTCCGGACCGACACGATCGACCGCGACGAGTACCGCACCGCCGAGCCCGACCCGACGGCGCCCGTCGCGGCGAAGGCCGCCGAGCACCTGAACAACAGCCACACCGACGGGCTGCTCGCGATCGCCCGCGAGCTCGCTGGCGCGCGCGGCGCCGTCGCGGCGGTCTGCACCGGCATCGACCGCTACGGGATCGACCTGGCCTGCACCGGAGCCGGGCAGTCGGCGGCGGCGCGCGTGCAGTTCGACGAGCCGCTGCAGAAGGCCGGCGACGTCCGGCCGGCGACGGTCGAGCTCGTCAAGCGCGCGCGGGGCGAATAGCGCCGCCCGTCAGCACGCCTGCCAGCGCGCCCGGCGGCACGTCACCGGGAAAGTCGCCGAACAGCCGCATGGCCAGCGCCTCCGCCGGGCGGCCCGCGAGCAGCGGCCGCACGTCGCCGATCGTCAGCAGCAGCCGCAGCGACGAGCCGATCTGGAGGTCCGCCGCGTTCGGCGCGTCGCCGCCGAGCACGCCCGCGGCGATCCAGGCGTCAATCCGGTCGACGTGGTCGGGCAGCGCGCGCAGGTCCGCGGCGACGACGTCGTCTGAGACGCCGTGCATCGCGCTCTCGATGCGGATGACCCCCGGCGCCACGACCCGCACGACCGGTCGCGGGAGCCGCGGCAGCTTCGACGCCTGCTGGTAGGTCGGGATCGCCGACGGATCCTCCCTCAACGCCGCCCACACCGCCCGCCGCGCCAGCGGCTGGAGCTCCTCGTCGCCCCACTCCTCGGCCGCCAGCACCGCCTCGCGGGCGGCGCGATCGGCCGGCAGCAGCGCCGGCTCGGGCACGAGCTCGTCCAGCCGGCGCATGATCGCCCGCGAGCCCTGGACCTTCTCGCCGCCGTCCAGGCGCAGCGCCGGAACCGTCCGCTTCGGGAAGCGCAGCCGCGTGAGCAGCGCCTGGGTCGGGATGAGCATCTCGACCGTCTTGTACGGAATCGACTTCAGCTCGAGCGTCTTCTTCACCGCCTCGCTGGGATGCGACGAGTGCACGACGTAGAGCTTGTTCACGTCCAGAGCATAAAGTCGGGTCCATGCTGCTTGCCGTCGACGTCGGCAACACCCAGACGCACTTCGGCACGTTCAGGGGCGACGACCTCGTCGAGCACTGGCGCTTTGCCACGATCCGCGAGTCGACCGCCGACGAGCTCGGCGCGGCGCTGCGCAACCTGCTCGAGTTGCGCGGTATGGGCCTGGCCGACATGGACGCGTCGATCGTCTCCTCGACGGTGCCGGCGCTCGAGCCCGAGTGGCTCGCTATGGGCGAGCGCTACCTCGGCCACACGATGTTGAACGTCGGCCCCGGCCTGAAGACGGGAATGGCGCTGCGCTACGACAACCCACACGAGATCGGCGCCGACCGGCTCGCGAACGCGGTCGCGATCAAGGAGCGCTTCGGCGGGCCGGCGATCTGCGTCGACTTCGGCACGTCGGTGAACTTCGACGTCGTCGGGCCGCGCGGCGACTTCCTCGGCGGCGTGCTCGTGCCGGGGGTGGAGATCTCGCTCGCGGCGCTCACCGAGCGCGGCGCGAAGCTGCCGACGATCGACCTCGCCCCGCCGCGCGGCGTCATCGGCAAGTCGACCGTCGACGCGATCCGCTCCGGCGTGATCTACGGCTTCGCCGGCGCGATCGACGGCATCCTGCGGCGGCTGATCGACGAGCTCGGCGAGGAGACCGACGTCATCGCGACCGGCGGCCTCGCGAGCGCCATCGCGCCGTTCACCGAGCTCGTCGACGAGGTGGACGACCTGCTGACGCTGACCGGGCTGCGGCTGCTGTACGAGCGCAACGCGCCGGGCTGAGGCGCCTACCATTGCTGAGGCGATGCGCAGCCTCACAGACTCCTGGACCCTTGGCGGCCTGACGATCCCCAATCGCGTCGTGCTCGCGCCGCTGGCGGGCATCGGCAACTGGTTCGTGCGCCTCCAGGCCAAGCGCTACGGGGCGGGCCTCGCGTTCAGCGAGATGGTCTCGAGCTTCGGGGTGCACCACGGCAACGAGAAGACGTGCACCGAGATGCTGCGCATCCATGCCGACGAGCGGGCGGGCGGGCCGGTGGCGATCCAGCTCTTCGGCCAGGAGGCCGACGTCATGCGCTCGGCCGCCGAGCGCGTCGCCGCGGCGGGCGCCGACCTCATCGACCTCAATATGGGCTGCCCGGTGCCGAAGGTCTGCAAGACCGGCGCAGGTGCCGCGCTCATCTCAGATCCGGACACCGCGATCGCCGTCGCGCGCGCTGCTCGCGAGGGCTCGGGCCTCCCCGTGACGGTCAAGCTGCGCTCCGGCCGCCTCGACGGGCAGACCGACGGCTTCGAGCTCGCCCACCGGCTCGTCGCCGAGGCCGGCGTCGCCGCGATCTCCTTCCATCCCCGCTCGGCCCAGGTCCAGCACAAGGGAATGCCCGACTACGAACTGGCGCGAACGCTCGTCGCGAGCCTGCCCGCGCCGGTGATCCTCAGCGGCGGGATGAACGACCCGGACGCGATTCGCGCCGCCTTCGAGCACACCGGCTGCGAGGCGGTCATGCTCGCGCGCGGCGCGCTCGGCAACCCGTGGCTGTTCGCGCGCCTGCTCGGCACGTACGACGGGGAGCCGGCGACGGGGGAGATCCGCGACGAGCTGGAGTGGGTCATGCAGCGCGCGCGCGAGCACCTCGGCGAGCGTCGCGCCGGCCGCTACCTGCGCAAGTTCTACCCCTGGTACGTCGACCGGATGGGCGGCTCCAAAGCCCTCCAGGCGGCGCTTCAGGCGACGGAAACGCTCGACCAGGCGCGCGCGGTTCTCGCCGCCATGGACGAGCTTCCGGCAGCCGCTTGACGCGCTGCTATTCTCTCGCGTCGCGCTCGTCCAATAGCCACGCGCTTTTCCCCGCCCTGCGCGGGGTTTTCTATCTCCTGGAGCACATGCCCAAGGACGTCATCCTCACCGCCGATGGACTCGAGAAGCTCAAGGACGAGCTGGAGTACCTGCAGACCGAAAAACGGCGCGAGGTCGCCCAGCGCATCAAGGAGGCGCGCGAGTTCGGCGACATCGCCGAGAACTCCGAGTACGACGACGCGAAGAACGAGCAGGCGATGCTCGAATCGAAGATCGCTCAGGTCGAGGAGCGGCTGCGCTCGGCGACGGTCATCGACGCCAAGGACGTGTCGACCGACACGGTCCAGGTCGGCTCGATCGTCAACGTCAAGGACGAGAAGACCGGCAAGGGGCAGAAGTTCACGATCGTCGGCTCGCCCGAGGCCAAGCCGCCCGCGCGGCTGTCCAACGAGTCCCCGGTCGGCAAGGCGCTGATGGGCCACAAGCGCAACGACGTCGTCGACGTGCCGTTGCCCAACGGCAAGAAGATCAAGCTCAAGATCACGAAGATCGACGTCGGGCTCTGAGCACGAGCACTATCCGCCGCGGCGGGGCGGCTAGGGTCGTGCCCTGCCATGTCCGATGACCTGCTAGCCGTACGGCGCGAGAAGCTCGAGCGCCTGCGCGCGGACGGGATCGACCCGTTCCCGCACGAGTTCGCAGGCGTCGAGCCCATCGCCGACGTGCTCGCCGCCCACGAGTCGCTCGCCGACGGCGAGGAGACCGACGTGCGCCACCGCGTGGCCGGGCGTCTCGCCGCGCGCCGCGGCCAGGGCAAGATGGCGTTTCTAGACCTCGTCGACCGCTCCGGCCGGCTTCAGCTCCAGGCGCGCATCGACGTCCTCGGCGAGGAGGCGCACGAGCGCCTGCTCGCGCTCGACCTCGGCGACCTCATCGGCGTCGACGGCAGCGCGATACGCACCCGCCGCGGCGAGATCACGCTGAAGGTCGAGCACTTCACCGTGCTCGCCAAGTCGCTGCGCCCGCCGCCTGAGAAGCACCACGGCTTGCAGGACGTCGAGACGCGCTACCGCCAGCGCGAGCTCGACCTCATGTCCTCACAGGACGCGCGCGAGCTGTTCATCACGCGCGCCAAGGCGATCGCGGCGGTGCGCCGCTTTCTCGACGACGCCGGCTTCATCGAGGTCGAGACGCCGGTCCTCCAGCCGATGTACGGCGGCGCCCTCGCGCGTCCGTTCACGACGCACCACAACGCGCTCGACCGGACGCTGTACCTGCGGATCGCGACCGAGCTGTACCTCAAGCGCTGCATCGTCGGCGGCCTGGAGCGCGTCTACGAGCTCGGCAAGGACTTCCGCAACGAGGGGCTGTCGACGAAGCACAACCCCGAGTTCACGATGCTCGAGTTCTACGAGGCATATGCCGATTACAACGTCGTGGCCGATCGTCTCGAAGCCCTCGTCGTATCCGTCGTCGACGAGGTGGGCTCGAGCGGCCCGATCGACTTCACGCCGCCGTGGCGGCGGGTGACGCTGCGCGACGCGATTGCAGACGAGACCGGCATCGACATCCTCGAGGCGCGCGACCGCGACGCGCTCATCGCCGCCACCGGCGACCGGCTGCCGACCGAGGACCGCACGTGGCCGCAGCTCGTCGACGACCTGCTGAGCACGTTCGTCGAGCCGACCCTCGAGCAGCCGACCTTCGTCATGGACTACCCGGTCGAGCTCTCGCCGTTCGCCAAGGCGCACCGCTCGGAGCCCGGCCTGACCGAGCGCTGGGAGGCGTTCGCCGGCGGCGTCGAGATCGCCAACGCCTTCACCGAGCTCAACGACCCCGACGAGCAGCGCGCGCGCTTCGAGGCGCAGGCGCGACTGGCCGCCGCGGGAGACGACGATGCCGCCCCGTACGACGAGGCGTTCGTGCAGGCGCTCGAGCACGGGATGCCGCCGACCGGCGGCGTGGGACTTGGTATAGACAGGCTCGTCATGGCCCTCACGGACCGTTCGTCGATACGCGAAGTCGTCCTATTTCCCGCCTTGCGCGATCAGAGCGTGACAAACCCCCCTCATGGGGAGTAGACGCGTTGGTAGACTGCCCCATGCCCGCCCTCTGCACCCGATCGCTCATCCATTTCGCTTGCGGAGCCGAAAAGATGGGCAGTCGGGGATTTCGGCGTCCCATTACCAATTCCGGACCACGCATGAACCGAGGCTAGAGGCCCGCCCCAGCAGGAAGGATCAAGCAGCAATGTTCGAGCGATTCACAGAGCGCGCCAGGCAGGTGGTCGTTCTCGCGCAGGAGGAGGCGCGGACGCTCAAGCACAACTACATCGGGACTGAGCACATTCTGCTCGGCCTCCTCCGTGAGGAGGAAGGCCTCGCTGCGCGAGTCCTCGAGAGCCTCGACATCACCGTCGAGCGCGTACGTGCCCAGGTCGTGCGGATCGTCGGATCGGGCGAGGAGGTCACCTCCGGCCAGATCCCGTTCACGCCGCGCGCGAAGAAGGTCCTCGAGCTCGCGTTGCGCGAGGCCCTCAGCTTGGGACACAACTACATCGGCACCGAGCACATTCTGCTGGGACTGGTGCGCGAAAACGAGGGCGTGGCCGCCCGCATCTTGCTGGATTTCGATGCCGACTCGGAGAAGATCCGCAACGAGGTCATCCGCATGCTGTCCGGACCCGGCGGCCGCCGCCAGGGCGCCGGCGCGGGTGCCGGTGCGGGCGCAGGCGCCTCCGGCTCGTCGGGCGAGGGCAAGAAGTCCTCGAAGCTGCTCGACCAGTTCGGCCGCAACCTGACCAAGCTCGCCTCCGAGGGCAAGCTCGACCCGGTGATCGGCCGCGAGACCGAGGTCGAGCGGATCATGCAGATCCTCAGCCGCCGGCGGAAGAACAACCCGGTGCTGCTCGGCGAGCCGGGGGTCGGCAAGACCGCGATCGTCGAGGGGCTCGCCTCGCGGATCACCCGCGGCGAGGTCCCCGAGCTGCTCAAGAACAAGCAGATCTACACGCTTGACCTGGCGGCCCTGGTCGCGGGCTCGAAGTACCGCGGCGAGTTCGAGGAGCGGCTGAAGAAGGTGATGAAGGAGATCACCCAGCGCGGCGACATCGTGCTGTTCATCGATGAGCTCCACAACCTCGTCGGCGCCGGGGCGGCCGAGGGCGCGATCGACGCGGCTTCGATCCTGAAGCCCGCGCTCGCCCGCGGCGAGCTCCAGACGATCGGTGCGACCACGCTCGACGAGTACCGCAAGTACCTCGAGCGCGACTCGGCACTCGAGCGCCGGTTCCAGCAGATCAAGGTCGACGAGCCCTCGACCGCCGACACGGTGAAGATCCTCGAGGGCCTGCGGGAGCGCTACGAGGATCACCACAAGGTCCAGATCACCGACGACGCGCTCGCCGCCGCGGCCGAGCTGGCCGACCGCTACATCTCCGACCGCTTCCTGCCCGACAAGGCGATCGACCTGATCGACGAGGCAGCATCGCGGATGCGGATCAAGTCGATGTCGCAGCCGCCGGTCTACCGCGACCTCGAGGAGGAGATCGAGGAGACCAGGCGCGCCAAGGAGGCGGCGATCGAGGCGCAGGAGTTCGAGAAGGCCGCGAACCTGCGCGACAAGGAGCGTCAGCTCACGAACAAGAAGCGCGAGCTCGAGGACCAGTGGGCCTCGGGCGAGGGCGGCGAGCGGCCGGAGGTCGGCGAGGAGGAGATCGCGGACATCGTCTCGATGTGGACGGGGATCCCGGTCTTCAAGCTCACCGAGGC
>JBOGYT010000063.1:0-4544 GCA_050696955.1 Solirubrobacteraceae bacterium
TTACCCCACCAACAAGCTAATGCGCCGCGGGCCCATCCCGATGCGGAGGCCGAAGCTTCCTTTCGTCCGAAGACCACATCCGGTATTAGCCCGAGTTTCCTCGGGTTGTCCCGGTCATCGGGGCAGGTAACCCACGTGTTACTCACCCGTTCGCGGCTCTGCCCCAGGGCAAGCCCTGGTTCGTCGCTCCACTTGCATGTGTTAAGCACGCCGCCAGCGTTCGTCCTGAGCCAGGATCAAACTCTCCGTGAAGAACTGCTGAAGGGCTGGACCCGAAGGACCGACCCTTCGTCACGTAGAGCTGTCATGACCATGCGCGATGCCAATACACGAGGCGATCGCGGTCGATGACGGGTTTCTTTTCTCAGACCTCCGTAGCCCCACCAACGACCTTCGGTCGTCGGTGCTGGGATACGGAGGATCGAACCTGGACGCACACCAAGTCGCTAGGTCACGACCTAGGTGCGCATGCTGTTGAGTTTTCAAAGACCGTCGCGCGCTCCCGTGGGAGGGGCTCCTCCCGGAACCTGCGCTTCAGCGAGCAGCCGTGGCCGCTCGCAGACAGGACTGGCCAGTATAGCGCGCTGATGGAGCCCTGTTAGGACTCCGGTCAGCCCGCAGGGACCGGCGCAGGCGGCAGTATAGACATCGCGCTGGACGGCGCCGCCCGGGCGCGGGCCGCAGGGCCCCACCCGTCCGCTCAGGCGTGCACCTGGATCGTGACGACCCGCTCGCGCCGGCGGTCGTCGAAGTCGACGAGCACGAGCTGCTGCCAGGTTCCGAGCACGAGGCGGCCGCCGACGACCGGCACGCTCTCCGACGGGCCGATGAGCGCGGCGCGCAGGTGCGCGTGGGCGTTCGTGTCGTGGTTGCGCTCGTTGTGCTCCCACGCCCGGCCCGCCGGCACGAGCTCGTCGAGCAGCGTCCGCAGGTCGGCGACGCCGCCGGGCTCGTACTCCATCGTCGTCAGCGCGGCCGTCGAGCCGGTCACGAACGCGACGACCGTCCCGACCTCGACGCCTGACGTCCGCAGCACCGCCACGACGCCCTCGGTGATGTCGACGACGTCGGCGTGCCCCCGCGTCGTCAGCCGCAGCTGTCCCGAGTGGACGGCCATCAGCCGGCGCGCAGGCGGCGGAACTGGCGCTTGCCGACCTGCAGGATCGCGCCGTCCAGGCGCTCTGGCGAGACATCGAGATCGTCGCCACCCAGCGGCTCGCCGTCGAGCTTGACGGCGCCCTGCGACAGCATCCGGCGCGCATCCGAGCGCGATCCGCCGACGACCTCGGCGATCAGCGCCGGCATGTGGACATCCCCGTCGGAGCCCTCGAAGCGTGCCTCCTGGATCTTCTCGGGCAGCCCCTTCTGCACGACGACGCGCTCGAAGTGCGCTGCCGCGGCGCGCGCCGCGTCGGCGGAGTGCAAGCGCTCCACAAGCCGCCGCGCGAGCTCGTGCTTGGCATCGCGCGCCGACAGGCCGCCCGGCGCCGGCTCTCCGAACAGCAGCTCGTACCAGCTGCCCATCGCGCTGTCGGGCAGGCTCAGCGTCTTGCCGTACATCTCCTCGGGCGGATCGGTGACGCCGATGTGGTTGCCCAGCGACTTGGACATCTTCCGCTCGCCGTCGACGCCGGGCAGGATCGGCATCGTCAGCGCGACCTGCTCGTCGATCCCGTACGCCCGCTGGACGTCGCGCCCCAGCAGCAGGTTGAACTTCTGGTCGGTGCCGCCGAGCTCGACGTCAGCGCGGACGGCGACCGAGTCGTAGGCCTGCATCATCGGATAGAGCAGCTCGAGGATCGAGATCGGCTCGCGCGCGGCGTAGCGCTTGGCGAAGTCGTCGCGCTCGAGCAGCTGCGCGACGGTCGTCGTTCCCGTCAGCGCGAACAGGTCCTCCATGCGCATGTCGAGCCACTCGGAGTTGTGGCGCAGCTCGATCCGCTCGGGGTCGAGCACCGTCGCCGCCTGCTCGACGTACGTGCGCGCGTTCGCGTCGATCTCCTCGCCGGACAGCACCGGCCGGGTGGACGAGCGGCCGCTCGGATCGCCGACCCGCGCCGTGTAGTCCCCGATGATGAGCACGACGACGTGCCCGCGGTCCTGGAACTCGCGCAGCTTGCGCAGCACGACCGTGTGACCCAGGTGGACATCGGGCGCGGTGGGGTCCAGCCCGAGCTTGATACGCAGCGGCCGGTCCTCTCCGAGCTTGTGCTCGAGCGCGCCCTCCGGCAGGCAATCCACCGCGTCGCGAGCCAGGAAGGCGGCGTCTGACGCCGAGGAGTCGGTCACGCGGCCAATGCTAGAGTCCGCCGCGCCCGTGAGGTTGTTGGCGCCTGTCGTCCACGGTGCCAACGGGGTCGCACCGCGAGGAGGCGCGGTGCCTGGTTGTCGTATGAGGGATCCTCAGAGACCTGACATCACGGTCCTCCCGGACCCGCCCTTGGGGCGCCCGCGTCTGAAGCGCCTGCGGCTCGTGCTGATCCTCTTCGGCCTGTCGGTGCTGGCCGTGGTCTCGATGGTCTTCGGGATGATGATGGCGGTCGCCTCCGACCTGCCGGACCTCGAGAACCGGGCCGAGTTCCGCAAGGCGCAGAACTCGCTGCTCGTCGATGCGAACGGCAACTACCTGGCGACGCTGTCGCATCAGGGGCGCATCATCATCGGCCTGAAGGACATCTCGCAGGAGATGCAGCACGCGATCATCGCGATCGAGGACCAGCGCTTCTACGAGAACGACGGCGTCGACTTCCGCGGCATCGCGCGCGCGCTGTGGGCGGACCTCACGACCGGCCGCACCGTGCAGGGCGGCTCGACGATCACCCAGCAGTTCGTCAAGAACGCGACGCGGGCGCAGACCAAGCGCACGATCTTCGAGAAGCTCCGCGAGGCCGCGCTCGCCTACCACCTGACGCGCCAGTGGCCGAAGGGCAAGATCCTGCGCGAGTACCTCAACTCGATCTACTTCGGCAACGGCGCGTACGGGATCGAGGCGGCGGCGCGGACGTACTTCGGCAACGACCCCGCGCACATGGACTGCGGAGCCGAGGGGCGCCGCTGCGCGAACGAGCTCGCGCCACACGAGGCCGCGCTGCTGGCCGGGATGGTGGCCTCGCCGACCGCATACGACCCGGTGGCCAACCCCAACGACGCCCGCGACCGGCGCGACGTCGTGCTCGAGAAGATGTTCGAGCAGGGCTACCTGACGCAGTCGGAGTACGACGACGCGCTCGCGCACCCGATCCCGCCGCGCAGCCAGGTCGAGCCGCCGCGCATCCAGACCGCCACGAAGGGATCGGGCTACTTCACGACGTGGGTGCGCCAGCAGCTCATCGACCGCTTCGGCGCGCGCAAGGCCATCGAGGGCGGGCTGCGGGTGCGTACGACGCTTCATCTCGGCATGCAGTCGCGGGCCGAGGAGGCGATCCAGAACTGGCTGCCCAATCCCGCCGGTCCGCAGGCGTCGCTCGTGGCGATCGACAACAAGACCGGCGAGGTCCGCGCCATGGTCGGCGGGCGCGACTACACCGAGGTGCCGTTCAACCTCGCGACGCAGGGCCAGCGCCAGCCGGGCTCGGCCTTCAAGCCGTTCGTCCTCGCCACGGCGCTGCGGCGCGGCATCTCCCCGAGCTCGACGTGGACGTCGAAGAAGCAGGAGTTCGTCGTCCCCAACAGCGGCGGAAAGGAACGCTTCGTCGTCAACAACTACGACGACAACTACTCCGGGATCAGCACGCTCGAGCGCGCGACGACCTTCTCGGACAACTCGGTCTACGCGCAGGTCGGCATCAAGACCGGGACGAAGCGCATCGCCAAGACCGCGAAGCGGATGGGCATCCGGACCCCCGTCTCGTCGAACTACGCGATCACGCTCGGCGGCCTGAAGCAGGGCGTGACGCCGCTCGACCTCGCCCACGCCTACGAGACCTTCGCCACCGGCGGGCTGCTCGTCAGCGGGTCGCTGGGGACGAGCAAATACGGCCCGGTCGGGATCCAGCGCGTCGCCGTGCGCAGCAAGCCGAACGACCCGATCTCCGGCGGGCGCAACAAGATCCGCCGCAAGCGCGTCCTGCCGCAGCCGATCGCCGACAACGTCACGCGCATCCTCGAATCGGTCATCAAGGTCGGCACGGCGCGCGACGCGAGCCTCGGCGGGACCCCGGCGTGGGGCAAGACCGGCACGACCGAGAACTACGGCGACGCGTGGTTCGTCGGCGCGACGGAGGAGCTGACCGTCGCCGTGTGGGTCGGCTATCCGAACACGCTGCGGCCGATGAAGACCGAGTACCGCGGTTCGGCTGTGGCCGGCGGGACGTATCCCGCGCAGATCTGGCGTGACTTCATGCTCTCCGTGCTCGAGGCCGACCAGCAGCGGCTCGAGCGCTCGTGCGCGAGGCGCAAGGAGGAACGTCCCGACGATCCCCCGCCGAAGCGCTGCATCGAGGCGGGCCTGGCGGTCGACCCCGACGCGCTGCCGCCACCGCCGGTCACGACCGACCCGCGGGACGGGCAGCCGGCGACCACGACGCCGGCGCCTGAGAACGACC
>JBOGYT010000064.1:0-9307 GCA_050696955.1 Solirubrobacteraceae bacterium
GGGCCGGCGTGGCCGGCCACGGACGCGGTAGCGGCGCCACTCGCGCAGGCCGGCAACCCGCCCGCGCAGCGGCGCGGTGCTGCGATCGACGGCGAGCGCGTACGACACGTACGCGAGGTCGTACAGCGCGATCGCCGGCCAGTAGCGCGCGAGGTGCCCCGCGGTCGCGTTCTTGGCCAGCATGCGCATCCGGTTGCGCCCGACGAGGAAGTACTTGAAGTCCGAGCGGTGCCCCGCGCTGCGCGAGTGCTCGTGCAGGACGACGGCGCCCGGCACCTGCAGGCAGCGCCAGCCCCGCGCCCGCGCGCGCCAGGCGAGGTCGGCGTCCTCGAGGTACATGAAGAACGACGCGTCGAAGCCACCCACCTGGTCGAGCATCGCGCGGCGGTACAGGGCGGCGCCGGCCGAGGCGCCGAAGATCTCCGTCGGCGCCTGTGGCAGGCACGCCGCGGACGTCCCGAGGCCGACGTCGATCGCGCTCCCCAGCCGGTCGATCTCGATGCCGGCGGAGTTGACGACCTCGGGCCGCTGCGCGAAGCGCATCTGGGCCGCCAGCGCACCGACGTCCGCGTGGCGGCGGGCCTCGGCCAGCAGCGCCGCGATCGCGGAGCGCCCGACGACCGCGTCGTTGTTGACGAAGAACAGCCAGTCGCCGGCGCTCTCGTCGATGGCGATCTGTGCCCCGCCGGCGAAGCCGACGTTCGTCTCGGCCGCGATGACTCGCACGTCGGCGAACGCGTCCTTCAGCATGTCGCGCGAGCCATCGGTGGAGGCGTTGTCGATCACGATGACCTCGGCCGCCGCGTCGGTGGCCGCAAGCGCCGCGCGCACCGACTCGAGGCACGGGCGCAGCCACTCCCGGCCGTTGTGGTTCACGACGACGACCGAGACCTCGCAGGGCGGCGGGCGCGTTGTCAACTGGCCGGCGCCGCGCGCTGCCAGTACGCGCCCGTCCAGTCGATTCTCTTGATCGGCTCGGTCACGCCGTGCTCATCGCGGTAGTCGTGTACCGCCTGCCGACACGCGTCCACCCCGCCATAGTCGTCGATCACCAGGTAGCCGCCAGGCGACAGGTTCGGGTACAGGTGCGTCAGCGCGTCGGTGGTCGACCTGTACATGTCGCCGTCGAGCCGGATCAGCGCCCAGCGCCGATCGTGGAGCCCGGGCAGCGTGTCCTCAAACCAGCCCTTGACGAACCGCACGTTGTCGTCCAGCAGCCCGTAGCGGGCGAAGTGGGCGGTGACCTCCTCGAGGCTCACGCTGAGCGGCTTCCACCAGTGCCAGATGGCGCCGGTGTCGGGCGGGTAGCGAGGATCGGGTGCGGGCAGGCCCTCGAACGAGTCGCAGGCCCAGACGACGCGGTCGGTGACGCCGCGCGCCTTCAGGACTCCCCGCATGAAGATCGACGCTCCCCCGCGCCAGACGCCGGCCTCGATCAGGTCGCCCGGCACGTCCGCGTCGATGACGTCCTCGACGCACCGCTGCAGGCTGTCGAGCCGTGCGCGGCCCACCATCGTCTGGGCGAACACCGGCCAGTCGTTGCCCTGCATCCGCTCTCGCGCCGCGCGCGGCCCGATCCTGACCGGGACGATGTCGCGCGCTCGCAGCGCCGCGAACAGCGCTCGTCCGAGGACGTTGCGGCGGTAGTTGATCCCGCCGTCGACGTGCGCGTAGAGCGTGTGCGCCAGCGCCCCCTTGAGCAGCTCCAGGTACTCGTCGGAAAGGCTGTCGGGGTCGCTCACGAGCACGCCAAGTTACAAGGCTCGGCGCCACCTTCCGAGGTCCGCGAGCAGCGATCCGGCGAGCGGGCGCAGCCCGGCGAGCAGGGCGCCGGCGAGCGCCAGCAGCACGAGGCCGGCGGGCAGCGCCGCTGCGGCCAGGCACGCGGCGCACACGATGGCGGCGACGAGCACGGCGATCGCCACCGACCGGGCCGCGGCGCCGGCGAGCTCCGGGCAGCGGTCGGCGATCCGGCGAGCGAGGATGCCCATGCTCACCAGTTGGCCACCGAGCAGCGCGCCCGCGACGAGGTCGACGCGCGGACCGGCGGCGCCAACCACCGCGAGCCCGCAGCCGATCGTCGCAGCGGCTCCGAGCGCGAACGACACGAGCAGGTCGCGCTCGTGCTCTCGCGCCACGAGCTGGTAGCCGAACATGATGATGTTGCCGAGCGGCAGTGCCGCGGCCGCCGTGAGGACGAGCGCGGTCACGGCGCGGCTCGAGGACGTGTCCATGAAGGCGGTCGTGATCGCCTCGCCGGCGAGGACGCAGACCGCGGTTGCGGTCACGCCGATCGCGGCGATGAGGCGCAGCGCGGTCGACACAAGCGCCGCGTCGGCTGACGTGCCGCCGCGGCCGCTGCGCGCGAGACGCGGGTACATCGCCGTGGCAACGGTCCCGCTGATCGCGTTCAGGCCCGTCAGCACCCGCACGCAGGCGGCGAAGACTCCTGCGGCCGCGGGGCTTCCGGAGCCGCTGAGGATCAGCGTCCCCGCGGCCATGCTCGTCTGCGCCATGACCGGCGGCGCCCCGATCGACAGCACCGCGCGCCACGGCCCGCTGCGTGTCGCGAGGGCGAGTCGCAGGTCCGCCAGCGGCCGCTGGCCGAAGAGCACCATCACGACGATCAACACGACACATTCCAGGGCCCCGGCGAGCGGCGCCGGAAAGCTCGCCCCGACGATGACGTAGCCGGTCGCGGTCGCGGCGGGGAGCGCCGAGCGCGCGAACATGTAGGTCGCCCACGGGCGGGCGTCGCCGCCGCCGTAGGGGACCCAGACGCTGAAGCCCCCGAACAGCACGAGCGCGACGACGAACGGCGCCGTCGCCTCGATCGATCCGCTCACGCCGAGGAGCCCGAGCCCGAGGGCGACCGGTGCCGCGCCGAGGACGAGCGCCATCCGCACGCGCACGATCTCGCCGCGAGCCTGATCGGTCAGCTCGCCCCGCGCCACCTTGCGCGCCCCGAGCGCGGCCGTTCCGGCGTCGACGAGGATCTGCAGGACGGCGTAGAGCACCTGCGCGGCGAGCACGGTGCCGAAGGTCTCGGGCGACATGGCGCGGCTCGCCGCGGCGAGCCACACGAGCTGCGATCCGTGGCTCAGGACCGTGCCGGCGCCGAAGATCGCCGCCGAGCGTCTGACCGAGATCGGTTCACCGAGAGGATCGCTCGCTACCGCGGCCTGCGCAGGGTCTGCGCCACGCGGCTCGTCGGTCATCGACGAGGGCGCGTGAGGCGGCTGCGGACGACCGAGGCGCCGAACTTCACGCCGATGCCGGCGTATACGAGGCCGTCGAGCAGCGCGTTGCGGCCGGCGTGGTGCTTGCGGTAGTACTGCGCCATCGTGCTGTGAAAGGCCCAGTTCTGGCGCAGCCTGCGGGGATGCCCCACGACGCCGCTCTTGATGTGCAGCGTGGTCACCGAGCCGTTGTAGAGCACCTCCCAACCCGCCTGCTTGGCCCGGTAGCACCAGTCCAGGTCCTCGGCGTACATCCAGAAGCGCTCGTCGAGCAGGCCGACCTTCTCGAGCGCCTCCCTGCGGACGAGCATGAACGCCCCGCTGACCGCGTCGACGCCGCCGACGCTGTCCTCGGGGACGTGCGGCGCGAGGTAGCCGTTCGAGCTCGAGGGTCCGAAGTAGCGCAGAGCGTTGACGACCGAGGGAAACGAGCGCTTCGCGGCGTGATCGAACGTGCCGTCGCGGCGCACGAGGCGGCAACCGACGATCCCCGCGCGCGGGTGGGCATCGAGAAACGCGGCCATCCGGTCGAGCACTCCGGGCCAGACCTGGGTGTCGGGGTTGAGCAGCAGCACGCGCTCGGCTCGGGTGGCTCGCAGCGCGACGTTGTTGGCGCTCGCAAAGCCGCGGTTGTCGGGCAGCTCGACGAGCCGGACGGCCGGGAACCTCGTCCGGATGAACTCTGCCGTGCCGTCGCGGCTCCCGTTGTCGACGACGGTCACCTCGGTCGGGCCGCCGGTATACGGATGGCGCTCGAGCGAGCACAGGCAGTCCTCCAGCAGCGCCCGGCAGCGATACGAGACCACGACGATATGGAGGGCAGGGTCAGTCATTCGTGACTTGAGCCGCGCATGATCTCGCGCCAGGCTTACCCGCGCTGCGACGGTCCGACGTTCTTGGCCAGCCATCTTACGAGCGGCCGCCCCGCCTCGAGCTCGGTCCGCACACGCTGCGTGCAGGTCTTCTGGTGCAGCCAGCGTTTGAGCGGGTGGCGACGGTACAGCGTGATGTGCTTCAGGCGCAGGCGCTCGATCCGCGGATGGTCGATCGGGTAGCCGCGCGGGGCGCGCTTGAGCTCGGGGTCGATCAGCTGCAGGCCGGCGTCGGCCGCAGTGCTCACGGCCTGCTCGAAGCCGCGCGCGCGGCGGCCGTCGTCGATCGCCTGGCGGAAGCGGTCGAGCTGGTCGGTCGCCGGGTGGTGCAGCCCGGCGCCGACGAGCAGGCCGTCGAGCGACAGCTCGACGTAGTAGCCGCCCGCCGCGCCGTAGCCGATCGCGATGCCGAGCTGCTCCTTGATCGGCGGTCGCTGGTGGAAGCGCGCGTCGTTGTAGGGCCGGAAGAAGCGCGGCTCGCCGAGGTGAGCGAGGCTCGCGGCGAGCTCGCGGGCGGGCTCGACGAGGTGCGCGTCGTAGCGCGCGCGGTTGGTCTTGAACCAGTCGCGGTCGTTGTTGTCCTCGAGCTCACGCAGGAACTCGAGCGCCTCGGGCGGCCACACGGCTAGTGCACGCCGGCGGCGCGCTCGAGCACGTCGGCGTCGACATCGAAGTTCGCGTGCACCGCGTCCACGTCGTCGGACTCCTCGAGCGCGTCGATGAGGCGCAGGAGCTTGCCGGCGTCGTCCTCGGCGACCGGCACGCGCGCCTTGGGCAGCCAGGCGACCTCCGATGACTGGACCTCCACCCCGGTCTCCTCGAGCGCCGCGCGCACGGCCGTCAGCGTCGCGGTCTCGGTGAGGATCTCGAAGACGCCCTCGTCCTCGGCGATGTCCTCGGCGCCGGCCTCGATAGCCGGCATGAGGTCGTCCTCCGAGTAGCGCTCGCCGTCGACGAGGATGAGCCCGCGCTTGTCGAACAGATAGGCGACGGAGCCCGGCTCGCCGAGGCTGCCGCCGTGCTTGCCGAGGACGTGGCGCACGTCGGCGCCGGTGCGGTTGCGGTTCTCGGTCATCGCCTCGATGAGCAGCGCGACGCCGCCCGGGCCGTAG
This sequence comes from Solirubrobacteraceae bacterium, assembly GCA_050696955.1. Taxonomy (GTDB): domain Bacteria; phylum Actinomycetota; class Thermoleophilia; order Solirubrobacterales; family Solirubrobacteraceae; genus CADCVQ01. Next base: position 5,224 of record JBOGYT010000064.1, read on the forward strand.
CCCTCGTACATGACGTCCTCGATCGCGGCCGTGTCGGCCCCCGCGCCCGTGCCCTTCGCGATCGCACGCTCGATGTTGTCCTTGGGCATCGAGGCGTCCTTCGCCTTGTGCACCGCGAGCTGCAGCGCCGGGTTGCCCTCGAGCTCCCCGCCGCCGTCGCGCGCGGCCGTCGTGATCGCACGCGCGAGCTTCGTGAACAGCTTGCCGCGCCGCGAGTCGACGACGGCCTTCTTGTGCTTGATCGACGCCCACTTGGAATGGCCGGACATGGCGTCGATTCTAGGCGGCCGCCGTCATGTGGCTGCGCCGCTTGCGCACAGACACATGCGCGACGCGGTAACCCAGCAACCGCTGGAAGTACTGGATCCCGGGCTCCAGCAGCGGCGCCATGCGCGCAGCGACGAGCAGATGGCGCACGCCCTCGGTCGCGAGCATGTCGACGACCTGCGTGTGCAGCAACCAGCGCTCCGGATAGTTGCGCCCCACCAGCGACCACAGCATCGCCACGTCGCCATCGACGCTGAGGACCGCCAGGCCGACCGGCTGCTCATCCGCGTCAAGCGCGATCCAGCACGCCGCCTCCGGCCGCGTGAGCATCTGCTCGCGCTTCCAGGGATCGGTCAGCTCCGGATCGAGCAGCTCCGCGAACTGGCGTCGTTCGTCGACCTGCGTCAGCCGCCGGCAGCGGGTGCCGAGCGTCCGCGCGCGGCGGATGTTCGTGCGTACGGCCTGCCTGTGGCGTCCCCGGAGGTACTCCTCGAGCGAGTCCGGCACGACGAGAACGCCCTGTGCGATGCGGTGCTTCGGGATCCCGAACCTGCGCTCGTTCAGATGTGCCCCGATCGCCTGCCCGCTGGCGGAGTCGCTGAGCGCGACCCAGACTCGCGGGACTCTCCAGAGCATCGCCAGCGCGGCCGCCATGCCGCGCAGGTCGGCGACGCAACGCAGGCGGGCAGTGAGGCCGGACGCGAGCCACGCGCGCCGCAGGAACCTCGAGGCGGCGACGTAGCTGCGGCCGCCGTACTGCTGTTCGCGCGCGGGAAGCACCCACCCGCGTGGGGAGGTCGCTGCGACCGTGCGTTGCAGCCCGATCCCGATCGCGCCGGCAACTTCGTTCAGGGTTCGGTGAACCATGAGGTGAGTCGGGACTACCCGCTCGCGGTCCGCAAGCAGTGTCCCGGGCGACGCACACGTTAGTGGCAAGACGGTCGAGCGGGCGCAGACGACCGCGTGCACGGCGCGTCGTGCGCCGGCGTGGGAAGGGCCTCGGGCGCACAGGCCACTACGATCCGCAGCTCGATGCCAACGTCCGCTCCCGCAGAGATCTTCAAGGCCTACGATGTGCGCGGCCTCTACGGCGAGCAGATCGACGGCGACGTCGCCGAGGCAATCGGCCGCGCGTTCGCCCACGTGCTGGCCGACCTCAACGACAAGCCGGTCGGCGAGCTGCGCATCGGCCTCGGGCGCGACATGCGCCTCAGCGCGCCCGAGCTGGCCGCGCGCTACCGCGACGGGATGGTCGCCGAGGGCGCCACGGTCGTCGACGCCGGTCAGGTCGGCAGCGAGATGCTCTACTGGCTCGTCGGCGCGCGCGAGCTCGACGGCGGGCTCATGTGCACCGCTTCGCACAATCCCGCCGCGTACACCGGAGCCAAGATGGTCAAGCAGGGCGCGATCGCGCTCTCGGGCGACGCCGGGATCCAGGACGTGCGGCGGCGCATCGAGGCCGGGCTCGACGACCCCGGGGCGGGTGGGTCCGATTCCCGCGGCTCGGTCGAGGAGGTCGAGATCTACGAGGAGTTCCAGCAGGCCGCGCTCGCGTTCATCGATTCCGAGCAGGTCAAGCCGCTGCGGGTCGTCGTCGACGGCGGCAACGGGATGGCCGGGCCGATGGTCGGCCCGCTGCTCGAGCGCCTCGGCCTCGACCTCGTCACCGCCTACTGGGAGCCCGACGGCGAGTTTCCCGATCACGAGCCCAACCCGCTGCTGCCCGAGAACCGCGAGTTCATCATGCGCAAGGTCGTCGAGGAGGGCGCGGACCTCGGGATCGCGTGGGACGGCGACGCCGACCGCTGCTTCTTCATCGACGACACCGGCGCGTTCGTCGACGGCGACTTCCTCACCGCGCTGCTCGCCGAGTCGCTGCTGCGCAAGAGCCCCGGCGAGTCGATCCTCTACGACGTCCGCGCCAGCCGCGCGGTCGCCGACACCGTCGAGGCGATCGGCGGCACCGCGCACCCCAACCGCGTCGGCCACGCCTACTTCAAGACGCGCATGCGCGACGAGGGGGCGATGTTCGGCGGCGAGGTCTCCGGCCACTACTACTTCCGCGACTTCTACTGCGCCGACAGCGGGACGATCCCGGCGCTGCTCATCCTCGAGCTCGTGAGCGTCGAGGGCCGCAAGCTCTCCGAGCTGCTCGACCGCTTCCGCTCGACGTACTTCATCTCCGGCGAGATCAACTCCGAGGTCGCAGACGGCGACGCGAAGCTCGCCGAGATCGAGGAGCGCTTCGCCGACGCGCAGATCGGGCACCTCGACGGGGTCTCGGTCGACTACGACGACTGGCACTTCAACGTGCGCGCGTCGAACACCGAGCCGCTCATGCGCCTGTGCCTGGAGTCGCTTCACTCCGTCGAGGACATGAAGCGCCGCCGCGACGAGGTACTGGAGATCATCCGATCGGGGTGATGGCGGACGAGGCGGCCGTCGCGCTGAAGCGCGCCGCCGACGCGGGCATCCATTGCCTGCCGATCCCGACACCGTTTCAGGTCGGCGATGTCAACACGTACCTCATCGAGGACGACCCGCTGACGCTGCTCGACTCGGGCCCGAACTCCGGGACCGCGCTCGACACGCTCGAGCGCTCGCTCGACGCGCACGGACACCGGGTGGCGGACCTCGGGCTGATCGTCGTCTCCCACCAGCACATGGACCACCTCGGCCTCGTCGAGATCCTGCGCCGCCGGTCGGGCGCCGAGGTCGCCGCGCTCGACCTGCTGGCGCCGTACGCGGCGCGCTACGACGAGGGCATGGAGGCCGACGACGCGTTCGCCGTGCGGATCATGACCGAGCACGGCATCCCCGAAGACATGCGCATCGCGCTGGTGACGATCTCCCACGGCTATCGCAGCTGGGGCGCCCCGGCGACCGTCACCCGGCCGCTCGCCAACGGCTCGGAGCTCGCTTTGCGCGACCGCGCGCTGCGCGTCCTGCACCGGCCCGGCCACTCCCCGTCGGACACGATCTTCCACGACGAGGCGCGCGGGATCGTGCTCGGCGGCGACCACCTCATCAAGCACATCTCCTCCAACCCGCTCATCGCCCGGCCGCTCGAGGTGCCGCTCGACGCGCCGGACACCCCGGAGCGCCCGCACCAGCTCGAGATCTACCTCGAATCGATGCGCGCGACGCGGGCGATGACGGACGTCGAGCTCGTCCTCGCGGGCCACGGTGAGCCCGTCACCGACCATGTCGCGCTCATCGACGAGCGCTTCCGCCAGCACGCCCGCCGCGCAAGGAAGATCCGCGACATCGTCGCCGAGCGGCCCAGCACGGCCTATGAGATCGCGCAGGCGCTGTGGGGCGACATCGCCATCGCGCAGGCCTACCTGACGCTGTCGGAGGTGCTCGGCCACCTCGACCTGCTGCTGGCCGACGGTCGCGTCGTCGAGGAGCCGACCAACGGCGTGGTCCGCTTCGCCGCCGCACCCGGGTGAGCGGACGCATGGCCGCCGGCGGACGGCGCTGCATCCTCTGTGACCGCGGCGAGCCGTTCGAGCCGCTCTTCGCGCAGGGCGAGCACCGGCTCGTGCGCTGCCCCGGGTGCCGGCTCGTGTTCCAGCATCCCCAGCCGGCGGACGGCGTGCTCGCCGACGCCTACTACCACGATCCCGACTTCACGGACGCGCTGTTCGGGCCGCTGCGCGAGCTCACGCTGGAGCGCGCGCGCGAGAAGCTCGCTCCGCTGCGCCGGGCGGGCGCTGTGCGAGACGGAGCGCGCGTGCTGGACGTCGGCGCGTCGTCGGGCGCGTGGCTCGAGGTCGCCGCCGAGCACGGCCTGGACGGCGTCGGCGTCGAGCTC
>JBOGYT010000065.1:0-3947 GCA_050696955.1 Solirubrobacteraceae bacterium
GCGTCGCTTGGCGCCAGCGCGCGTCGAGCTCGACGACGCGGTCGACGCGCTCGGCCACGTCGCCACCCCGCCGCGCGAGCGCGGCGCGCACCGTCTCGGGCTCGCGGCGGATCAGTCTGAGGTCGAGCACGCGGCCTAGCCGCCGCTCGAGTCCTTGCTCTGCGAGCCCGAGTACTTCGCGAGGAACCTCGCCACGGCGTCGGCGTCGGGCCCGGTGACGATGTTCTCGGGCATGATCGCGCCGGAGAAGCCACCGTTCGCGATCGCGAAGAGGACGTCCTGCTCGTCCTCCTGGCGCTTGTCGAGGTTGGGCCCATCGGTGCGCTCGCGTTTCCTGACCTTCTCCGCCGAACCGTGCGTGCCGGCCTTCGACAGCGTGTGGCAGCCGCCGCAGTTCTCGGCGAACAGCACCGCGCCGTCGTAGTCGGGATCGCTCTTTGCCACCTCGATGCCCGCCGACCCGCAACCGGACGCGAGGAGCGCCGCGGCGGCAAGGCAGGCGGCGGTCGATACGCGGCGGGCCATAGGCGGCGCAGATCATACGGAACAATGCCGCAGGCGATGCTCCGCTCGACCACCCTTGCCGCCGCTTGCGCGGCGGCCGCGCTCACCCTCGCGGGCTGCGGCGAATCCGACGTCGTCTCCACCGACAAGCCGATCGTGCGGATCACGGTCGACGAGTACCGGATCGTGCCGCAGAACATCTCGGTCAAGCGCGACCCGACCCGCAATGGGCGCCTGAAGATCGCCGTGCGCAACACCGGCCGCCTGACGCACAACCTCGTCGTGCAGATCCCGCCCAAGAAGTTCCGCGCCCGCCCGGTCGAGGTCGGCAGGGTGCGAACGATGCAGCCCGCCGAGGAGGGCGTGCCGATCAAGCTCACGCTCAGGCCGGGCACGTACCGCCTCGTGTGCACGATCGCCAACCACGACGATCTCGGCCAGACCGGGGAACTCGAGGTGAAGGAGTGAACGGCGCCGCAGAGAACCTCCAGGACATCCCGGCGCCGGCCGGAGCAGACGGGCGCATCGACGACGCGCGACCTGTCTTCACGGCGGCAACCGCGGCCGGCGCCGGGACACTTCTCCCACCGTGAGCGCCTCCGACGCGGACCTCAGGCGCGCCTATCGGGACGCGATCGGCCACGTCGCCACCGGCGTGACGATCGTGACCGCGTCCGGGCCGCACGGGCCGGCCGGCATGACGACGAACGCCGTCACGTCGGTGTCGCTCGATCCGCTGCTGCTGCTCGTCTGCTTCGACCACACGTCACGCACGCTCGACGTCGTGCGCGAGTCCGGCCGGTTCGCGGTCAACATCCTCGGCGTCGGCGACGAGGAGCTGGCGGCGGTCTTCGCCTCCAAGGCACGCGCACTCGAGAAGTTCGAGGCGGTCACGGGGCAGTTGCCCGGGCCCGGCTGGAGCGAGCCCGACGGGATCCCGGTGCTCGACACCGCGCTCGCGTGGCTCGTCTGCGACGTCCGCGAGCTGCGCGACGCCGGCGACCACACGATCGGGATCGGCGCGGTCACCGGAATGTCCGCGGGTCCCGAACGCGACCCGCTCGTCTGGTACCGCGGCCATTACACGACGATCGCCAAAACCTAGCCCGGATATCTCGTACGATGCGCACGCCCAGCGGCGGCTGCGGGAGGCACGCGAGAAGCTGCTCGCGCAGACGGGGTAACGGCGCTCATCGATCGCCAAGCCGTGACGGCAGCTGGTCCCCATCACCCACGTAGGAGAGCGTGTCATGCCCCAATCCCGTCGGATCTTCGCAGCCGCATCAGTGGCTGCGCTGCTTGGTCTCGCCGCGTTCGCCGCATCTGCCAGCGCGGCCGCCGTCAGCGTCAACGTCGGCTGCGTCATCTTCGGCGGCACCTACTCGGACCCGGCGATCCCGGTGCTCGGCGCGGGCTTCACCCCGAATTCCTCGGTCACGCTGAGTACGTTCACGGCGCAAAAGCCGACGCCGGCCTTCCTGGGAAGCGCACAGGTGGACGCAGCCGGCAACTTCGGCACGGTGACCGGCGCCGCGATCTTCAACAGCTCCGACACCCGCAAGCAGACGTTCAACCTCGTCGCGAGCGACGGCACGATCGCCGCTGTCACGACGTTCACCCAGGTGCGCGCCGGCTACCACCGAGCGCCCGATCCCAAGCGGCCCAACCAGAAGGTCAAGCACGTCGCCCAGGGGTTCACGACCGGCAAGAGGGTCTGGGCGCACTTCCGCCACGGCGGCAAGACGCGCGCGAACAAGAGCCTCGGCAAGGCCAAGGGGCCGTGCGGCATCGCCACGAAGAGGATGCGCGCGCTGCCGACGAAGTCGCGGCTGGGCACGTGGAAGGTCTACGTCGACGAGAAGAAGAGGTTCTCGCTCTCGACCCGCCCGCAGGCACGGCTGACGTTCACGGTCTTCCAGCGGTACTTCTGAGCTAAGCCACTAGGCGATTAGCGCGCCGCGCAGCGCGAGGAACGCGACGACGAGCGCCGCGAGAGCCATGACGCCCATCTCGCGGCGCACGATCTGCAGGACGACGGAGCGCTGCCCGGCCTCGGGCAGCGTTCCGACGGCCTGGGCGTCCTCGAGGCCGCGCTGCTCGAGCACCTGCTCGGCGGAGGCGACGCGTAGCTGCTCGGCGATGAAGCCGACGACGACCGGCAGCAGCGCGTAGAGCCAGTACAGGTCGTCGTGCGGCTCGTAGCCGCTGATCGCCAGCGCCCCGGCGACGAGCGCCCATAGCCCGGCGGCGGCCTGGCCCGCGCGGAGCAGGGGCCAGACGGCGTCGTGCGGCTCGACGATCCACCACCGCCAGGCCGCGAACGCACCCGCGAGCGCGTTGACGACGAGCGTCAGGAGCGCCGCGCCGACGGCGATCGTCGTGCTGGTCACGCCCGCGCGGAGGGTTGGCGAAAGGGGCTAGGTGATAGAAAGGACAACGTGCTGAGAAGCTATTTGCCGGCGCTCGTGTTCGTCGGCCTTGGGGGCGCGGTCGGCGCGGCCTTCGTGGCCTTCAACATGGTGTTCGGCCCGAAGCGCGACGTGCCTCACAAACAGGACCCCTACGAGTGCGGTCTGCCGTCCGAGGTGCAGCAGGGGTTCCGCTTCGGCATCAGCTTCTACCTCATCGCGATGCTGTTCATCCTGTTCGACATCGAGGTCATCTTCCTCTATCCCGTCGCGATCCAGCTCAAGGCGTTCGGGACCTTCGCGCTCATCGAGATCACGGTCTTCATCGCGCTGCTGATGGCGGCGTTCGTCTACGTCTGGCGGCGGGGGGCACTCGAATGGCGGTGAAGCGGGAGAAGCTGAGTGGTGACGTCGCCCAGAGGTCGCCGGTTCCGGCGATCGGCGGGCGAAACCCTCAATCGGAATCCAAGGAGGACTTCCGCATCCGCCAGCTGCGCGCCCAGGACATGCTGCGCGGCGACCTCGACGGGCGCGACCTCGACAAGTACGTCGAGGAGCGGGTGCTCACTACGACGCTCGACAAGGCGGTCGCCTGGGCGCGCTCCAACGCCCTGTTCCCCGCGACGTTCGGCCTCGCCTGCTGCGCGATCGAGATGATGTCGATCGTCGCCGCGCGCGTCGACGTCGCGCGCTTCGGCTTCGAGGCCTTCCGCGCCTCGCCCCGCCAGGCCGACCTGCTGATCCTCTCCGGCCGCATCTCGATCAAGATGGCGCCGGTCGTCCGGCGCATCTACGACCAGATGCTCGAGCCGAAGTGGGCGATCGCGATGGGCGCCTGCTCGAGCTCGATGGGGGTCTTCAACAACTACGCGATCGTGCCCGCCGACAAGTTCATGCCCGTCGACGTGCACGTGCCCGGCTGCCCGCCGCGCCCCGAGGCGCTCATGCACGGGATCCTCAAGCTGCGCAAGAAGATCCAGGACGACCCCGACCTCGGCTGGCGCGAGGGCTACGGCGCCCACGGGACCGAGGAGA
>JBOGYT010000066.1:0-7884 GCA_050696955.1 Solirubrobacteraceae bacterium
CTGACGCACCTCGCCGGGCGCGAGCGCGGCGCCGTCGACGACGCCACCGGTCATGAGCAGCCGGCGGCCCCAAGCGCGGCCCGCGAGCGGCGCGCCGATGCGCCGCAGCGGGATGTACAGCTCGGCCACCGCGCCGACCGCCTCGGCGACGGCGCCCGGCACCGGCCGCAGCCCGGCCGGCGAGACGAGCACGAGGCTGCGCACGTCGTCGGGATGGCGCGTCGCCAGGGTCAGCGCGATCGCGCCGCCCATGGAATGGCCGACGAGGTCGTAGGGCGCCGGCACCCCCGCGTGCGCCAGACCGGCGCTGATGCGATCGGCGACCGCCCCGAGCTCGAACCCCGGTCCGGCAGGAGCCGACGCCCCGAACCCCGGCACGTCGAGGGCCGCCACGAGCCGCGAGCGCTCCAGGCGCGGAGCGACCCGCCGCCAGATCGACCGCGTCGTCGCCAGGCCATGAACGAGAACGAGTGGCTCCCCGCGTCCCCCGATGTCGACCGCGAGCCCCATGAGGGACGGATCATGCCGGGGCCGCCCGTCGGCACGGTGCGTCGCGAAGATCTACGCAAAATGCGGGCTGCCCCAGGGGACGCAGGACGGGCGCCCCGTGACCACCGGAGCAGGAGGTCAGCGTGCCCACGACACACACGCCGGCGCCACCCCGCGCCGGCCGCACACGTACTCATGAGCCCTTCGCGCTCGTCCGCGACGCGCGGCGCAGCGCCGAGCGCTGGCACCGCGGGCAGCTCAGCGCACGCGGAACGCCGTACCGGACAGCGTCTCGAGGGTCCGCGGGCTGCGCCGGCTCGCCGAGCAGGCACCGGAGCGCTTCGGCCCGGACACGTGCGACGGCGACCTGGTCGCGAAGCTCGAGCACTACGACGCCAGCGCGGCGATGCTGCGCCGGGTGACGGGCGGACACCCTCTCGTCGCGCTGCTGGCGACGAGCTTGCGGCCTATCGCAGCCGGGCGTAAGCGCAGCGTCGGTCAGTCTGGCCCGCGCCGCGCGCGCCTGTCGGCCTCCAGCCGTCGCCGGTCGCGCTTCGTCGGGCGCCCGCCGCGGTCGAACACCGGCGGGGCTGACAACCGTCGCTCGGCCACCTGACGCTCGCGCGCGGCGACGCTCTCGGGCGTCTCCTCGTAGAGCAGCGCGGCCTCGCTGGCCGGCCCGCGGCGCGGCGCGCTGCCCAGCACCACGACGTACCGGCGCACCTGGCCGGTCGTGATCTCGAGCCGGTCGCCGGCGGCGATCTCCTTGCTCGGCTTCACGGGCTGCCCGTCGACGTGCACGCGGCCGCCCTTGACCGCCTCAGCGGCAAGCCCGCGCGTCTTGAAGAAGCGCGCCACCCAGAGCCACTTGTCGATGCGCACGCTCAGGCCGCCTTACGCGCCGTGCGCACCGCCCGGCTTGGCGAGCACCCCGTCGATCTCGTCGTCCCACGCGATGGCCATCGAGGGCTCTTGTACCAGACCGCGATTGACGCCATATCTGTTGTAGGAAGTTCTAAGATCGTTAGGAACGAAATCTGTTAGCCTGCGCGCGTTCGCCGCGGGGTGGCGTTCCATCCCTCAAACCAGGACGGTCGGCAAGAGCCGGCGCGGGGAGGGACGACTGTCTCTCACTTTGTCGTTCGCGGTGGCCGTCTGCACAAAGGAGAGACGACATGACCGAACGCATCAGGCTGCGCGGGCGGTCTGCCCCTTCACCGGCAGCGGCGGGCGGGCGGGCCGGCCACGGTCGCATCGTGCTGCGCGGCAGGACGGCACCGGCGGCGGCGGCCGCACCCATCGCGCTGGCCACGCCCGACACCATCGGCCATGGCGAGTTTCACGTGGGCCGGCGGCCCAACCTCGGCCTCGTCGAGATCCTCGAGAACTCCCACCAAGCCGCGCGCGACGACATCCTCGCCGTCCTGGCGACCGGGTCAAGGTAAGGCGCGTCCTCTCTCGCCGAAGTGAGCCGCAAGTCCAAGCCCCCGCATTGCGCTGAGTGCGGAGGTGCCTGCCTCGAAGGCAGGCACTGCTTGGCGCACGTCACGCCCGACGAGTTCGACGCGGCGATCATCCGGCTGCGCAGCGGCGCTCCCCTGGATGCCCGCAACGTGGAGGTCGGCGCCGAGCGCGTCGCCGAGCTCCTCGAGGCGCTCGTCAGCGACGAGCACGGCTTTCCGGAGGTATGGGCCGCCGACTTTCGCGAGGCCACGTTCACGGGCGACGTGAAGTTCCTCAACGCGACGTTCCGCGGCGAGACGCGGTTCGACGCAGCGAGCTTCGACGGCCATGTCGAGTTCGACTGCGCGGTGTTCAGCGGCGACGCGGTCTTCGACGGCGCCACGTTCAACCATGACGCGGTGTTCTACGGCGCAACGTTCTGCGCGCACTCGATGTTCTACGCCGCGGACTTCGTCGGCGAGACGCGCTTCGACCTCACGACGTTCAGCGGACACGCGGTCTTCGACGGCGCCACGTTCCGCGGCCGGGCCATCTTCGAGGGTGCGACGTTCGGCGGCGATGCGGTGTTCGACGACGCGACCTTCTCCGACGACGTCGTCCTGCGCGCGATCGGCTTTCGGCGCAACCCGGAGTTCAACATCGCGATCGTCGGGTGTGGGATGTCGCCCTGGCTGGCGGGGCGTACAGCGCCACCTTGACGGGTACATTCATCGGTCTATTGTCCTTACGGACTTCGAAAAATTGAGCCTGATACGTTCTTGAACGGACCGGTACGTCTCATCGGACGGATGTGTAATGAGCAACGCTGACTCCCCCTCGCCCCCGAGCCGCGCGGCGCGCGCGAAGTCCGCGCGCGCGACGCGCTCCGAGAGCCTCCCCATCGACCGGGTCAAGGCCGAGTTCTTCCAGCTGCTGAGCCACCCTGCCCGCGTGCGGATCCTCGAGCTGCTGCGCGCGGGCGAACGGACGGTCGGCGATCTGCAGGCCGCGCTGGGACTCGATTCGAGCGGCACGTCGCAGCACCTCGGCGCGATGCGCCGGCAGGGACTCCTCGACACCCGCCGGGCGGGAACGAGCGTCTACTACCGGGTCGCGGACCCGCGCGTGTTCGAGCTGCTCGAGGTCGCCAAGGAGATCTTGACCAAGCAGCTGCGGGATGCGAGCGCCCTGCTCGACGACCTGGCCAGCGCTTAAAACGCACGGGAACTCCAGTAGTAGGTACGGTCTCGCCCTAGTCCGAGTGGAGATCAGACATCGAGACGCCGGGAATGCGTGAGGGTCCATCGATCTGCAGCCTCAGAGCCGATCTGTTCTGGCTGCTGGGTTGCCCGATGCGCGTCCGGATCCTCGACCTGCTGAGCGATGGCGGGGAACGCACCGTAGGCCACCTGCGGGCCGCGCCTGGCCTCGAGTCGAGTCGCACGAGCGAGCACGTCATGACCATGCGCACTCGGGGCCTCCTCGAGAGCCGCCGCCACGGCCCGAACGTCTTCTACAGCGCGAAGGATCCGCGCGTCTTCGAGTTACTCGAGCTCGCTTCCGAGGTACTGCAGACGCGCGACGAGCTCGGCGCTAGCCGTCCCTCCGGTTCACCAACCGGCTGAGCACGATGATCGTCTTCGTACGCGCGATCTCCGGATGCGCGCGGATGCGCTCCACGGCCGCCTCGAGATGCTGCACGTCGGTCGCGCGCAGGTGCGCGACCGCGTCGGCCTCGCCGGTCACCGTGTAGGCGGCGACCACCTCGGGCTCGTGCACGAGGGTTTCGCGCAGCACGGTCGGGCTGACGTTCGCGGCGCAGTAGATCTCGACGAACGCCTCCGTGTTCTGGCCGAGCGCGGCGGGATCGACGAGCGCGGTGAAGCCGTTGATGACGCCGCTCGCGCGCAGGCGATCGACCCGCCGCTTGACCGCGGGCGAGGACAGGTTCACGCGCTCGCCGAGCTCCGCCAGGCTCATGCGCCCGTCCTCGAGGAGCAGCGAGACGATCTGGCGATCAAGCTCGTCTATGCCGCGAAGGATGTCGCGCTCGGCGGCGGGAACGCGCCGGTTGACGCGAGGCGCAGCGAGCGATCGCCGATCAGCACGGCGAGCAGGCGCTCGAGCAGCCAGTCCGCCTCGGCCTCGGTCAGCGTCAGCGGCGGCGACAGGCGCACCGTGCGCTCGTGCGTCTCCTTCGCGAGCACGCCCCGCGCGAGCAGCTCCTCGCAGATCTCGCGGGCGCTGGGCTCGCCGGGATGCAGCTCGAGGCCGAACCACAGGCCGGCCGAGCGGATCTCCCGCAGCGCGGCCGGGGACGCGTCCTGCAACCCGGCCCGCAGGCGCTCGCCGATGAGCGCGGCGTTGGCCTGGAGCTCCCCCGTCGCGAGCAGCTCGAGGACCGCGCGGCCGACCGCACAGGCCAGCGGGTTGCCGCCGAACGTCGAGCCGTGCTCGCCCGGCCCGAAGACGCCGAGCACGTCGTCGTCTCCGACGACCGCCGACAGCGCGACGATGCCGCCGCCGAGCGCCTTGCCGAGGACGTAGAGCTCGGGCACGACGTCCTCGTGCTCGCACGCGAACGTCCTGCCGGTGCGGCCGAGGCCGGACTGGATCTCGTCGGCGATCAGCAGCGCGCCGTGCTCGGTGCACAGCCGCCGCGCCGCGCGCAGGTAGCCGGCGGGCGGCACGATGACTCCCGCCTCGCCCTGCACCGGCTCGACCAGGAACGCGACGACGTCGTCGTCGCGCAGCGCCTCGGCGAGCGCGGCCGCGTCGCCGTAGGGCACCGAGCGGAACCCCGGCGTGAACGGACCGAAGCCCGAGCGCGCCAGCGGATCGTCGGAGAACGACACGATCGTCGTCGTCCGGCCGTGGAAATTGCCCTCGCAGACGACGACCGTGGCGTGATCCGGCCGCACCCCCTTGACCTCGTAGCCCCACTTGCGCGCGGTCTTGATCGCCGTCTCGACCGCCTCCGCGCCGGTGTTCATCGGCAGCACGCGCTCCTTGCCGCACAGCGCGGCGAGGTCGCGCGCGAACGGCCCGAGCTGGTCGTTGTGGAACGCCCGGCTCGTGAGCGTCACGCGCTCGAGCTGCTCGCGCGCCGCCGCGACGAGGCGCGGGTGGCGGTGGCCGAAGTTCAGCGCCGAGTAGGACGCCAGCGCGTCGAGGTAGGCGCGGCCGCGATCGTCGTGGACCCACGCGCCAGACGCCTCGCTGACGGTCACCGGCAGCGGGTGGTAGTTGCGCGCCGTGTAGCGCTCGGCGAGCGCGGCGGTGTCCTCGGTGCCGAGCCGGACGTCGAGGGCGAGCGTCAGGCAGCGCGGGCCGCCGCCCGCCTTGAGGAACTCCGAGACGTCGACCACGACCGGCTCGAAGCCGCGCGCGCGCAGCTCACGGTCCAGACGCGGCGTGCAGGCCGGCATGACGAGCGTACGGCCGACCGCCACGGAGTTCGCGCAGAACGCGGCGGCCTCGTCGCCGGTCAGCACGATCGGGTCGGGCACGAGCTCTGTCACGAGCGCCGCGCTGTCGGCGTCCATCGCGCTCGGGACGACGAGCGCGGACTGCGAGTCGAGCGGGCAGAAGACGATGTCGACGTGGTAGAAGCGCTCGTCGACGAGCTCCACCGGCAGGATCCGCCCGCCGACGATCCGCGCGAGGTCCACGTAGGCGCCGGCCGAGGAGCGGGTGCGGTAGCCCGCGACGAGCGCGTCGCCGAAGGGCAGCGCGTCGCCGGCGCCCTCCTGCACGACGTCGTCGCCGAGCAGGCGGATATCGAAGCCGTGCGCGCGAAACCATGCCTCGGCGTGCAGCGGCTCGGGACGTCGCTCGGGATGGCGCATGCGCGCCGGCACGTAGGTGCGCCCATCGACGATCCCGAGGTTCGCCGTGAAGACGAGGTCGGGCAGCTCGGGATCGGGCTCGAGCAGCTCGACCTCGGCGCCCGCGGCGCGGTACGTCGCGACGAGCTGCTCCCACTGGCGCTGCGCGCGATCGCGATCGACTCGGACGGAGAGGTCCATCCAGGGGTTGATCGCGTAGGACACGTCGAAGTGGGTCGGGGGGCACATGAGAAAGCGCCGCCCCCAGGTCAGTTCTGAGCTCATCGCCTGCAAACGATGGCAGCCCCTGGCGCTCGCGCCAAGCCGTTGCCCTTGCGCATTCGCGCAAGATTTCGTCGCTCACCTGCCTTGGGACGGCTGAATCTTGCACCCGCGCCCGCCGTGGCAACGATCAAGGTAGACGCGTTGATACCTCAATTCTTTCTAAGCTATCGGGTTTCTAAATCTGTTACCTTGCCGCAATTCCCACCATCACAGGGAGGAGAGCGTGATGACCGTGGGCCAGAACGCAGGCGGGAAAGCGAGGGGTTGATGATTCCAGCAGCGGGCGGTTACCAGGACTGGTACATAGGACTGGCGCTGTCGTTCTTAGTCATCGTCGTGGTGGTGGTCATCGTGGCGACCATCCTCACCCTGGCGGCAAGGATCGCCGATCAGGCGGCGCAGGCAAGCGCGGGGGTCGACGTCGTCCGGGCCCAGACAACGAGCCTCGACGGCGGAGTCGACAGGGTCAACGACTCAGCGATCCGGATCCTTCACATGGCCCGCGTTCTCAGGAAGGTGGCGGTCGGCAAATGAACGTCGTCTCAGCGGCTGATACGCACGCCATCTGGCAGGTCGTGGTGGGCATGGGCGGGGTCGTCCTCGCCGTGGTGATCGTCCTCATGATGCTGTTGCTCAGCCTCATCAAGGACATCCGGCGCAACGTCGACATCCTGCTCGACGCAGCACCGGTGCTCGCGAAGCAGACCGCGAACCTCACGAAGCTCGCAGCCACACCGGGGGTCCTCGACCTCATCATCGAAGAGGCGATCGTCCAGGACGGCTACATGGATGTCCTCGGCGCGCACTACGCAGCACCCGGGGAGGTCATCGCATGAGCAGGGATACCCTGATCGCGATCAGCGTCGCCGAGACGCTGCTGCTCGTGATCGTCCTCGCCATCGCCTTGACGCGTGTGCGTCAGGGGCTGGCGTACATCGCGAGCGGCCTCACGGCCCTCGCGGGTGCGCTCTCCACCGTCCAGTCGCAGCACCTGCGACCGCTCGGCACTGTCGTTGGGCAGATCAACGAGAGGTTCGCCACGATCCTGACCGTGCTGCCGGGGATCGCCGCCAAGGCGGCGTTCGTCGTGCGCAAGGTGACGGGGGGCTAGGTCATGGAAATCCTGTGGGTCATGGTCATCGTCCTCATCGCCGCCGCGGTGGTCTTGGTGGGGCTGCTGAAGGGCGTCCTGGACGCCGCGAAGAGCATCACGCCAGTGGTCTCGGCGATCTCCGGCGTCGCCGCGGCGGGATCGAAGGATCTCGACGCGGTCATCGCGCTCGTGACGACGCAGAACTACATCAGCCAGGTCGTCGCCGGCCTCGCCAACTACGGGGGCTCCCTCGACGTTGCCCTCCCCGACGCGTAAGGGGCCTCGATGGAACCAGTTGTCGCCATAATCATCCTGCTCATCACGCTGATCGTCGCCGCCCTGGCGGTGTTTCTCATCGCGACGATCGTGGAGCTGCGCAAGATCAACGCAGGTCTCGCCGACACCCTGGGCGGGGTCGGGGAGATCGCGACGAAGACAGCGCCGGTCAACGGCGTGCTCGACGCGATCAACACGACGCTCGTCGCGGGCCGCAACCTGCTCGAGGGTCTGGCACTGAAGAAGGCCGGTCCCGACGCAGCAGGGCTGGTGGAATCGTGCTTCCCGGGCGAAGGCTCGAGGTTCCTGCAGCGCATCGGCCGCAGCGGTGCGGTCCTCCCGATCGGTGAGGACTACGACCGCGGCGCCGCGATCCTCAACTCGCTGCTCGGCGCCGGTCCTCCGCCGCCCGCCCCAACCGGCGTAGCGGCCCCGGCGGCCGCTCCGGCGCCGGCTCCGGCGGCGGCGGGG
>JBOGYT010000067.1:0-4654 GCA_050696955.1 Solirubrobacteraceae bacterium
CTCCTACCACGAGCATCAGGGCGGCCACAACATCGACCCGCACACGATCCCGGCGATGCAGGACTGGATGCAGGCGCGCGTCGCGGCGTGCGCGGCCGCTGGGTCGTGAGGTGACGTTGGGCGTGCAACCGCGAGGCGCCGGCGTCGCCAGGCAAGGACGCAGGGAGCGTGCAATGGCGGGGCCATCGCCGCGACTGAGGACGCCGCATGGCGACGATCGGCGTCCGCGGTTACGCGTTCAACGTTGTCTCACGGGGCGCTAGGTCGACCCGGCCGCGCGCCGTCTCGACGCGCTCGACCTTGACGCGCACGGGGTCGCCGAGCCGGATCGTCTCTCCGGTGCGCTCCCCGGTGAGGATGGTGCCCTCCTCGTTGAGCTCCCACCAGTCGCCGCGCAGGCGGCGCATCGGCAGCAGGCCCTCGTGCCCCGCGCCGAAGCGAACGAACGCGCCGGCGCCGATGAGGCCGCTGACCTCGCCGTCGAACTCCTGCTCCCAGCCCTGCTCGAAGAGCTCGCGCTCGAGCAGGAACGCGCGCGCGATCCGGTCGGCGAGGCGCTCGAGGCCGATCGCCTCGCGCTCGCGCGCGGACGACCACACGCCGGTCTCCTCCATGTCCCCGGCGCGCGGCGCATCCTCACCCGCGCCGACGGCGCTCAGCAGCGAGCGGTGGGCGACGAGGTCGGGGTAGCGGCGGATCGGCGACGTGAAGTGCGTGTAGCGCGTTAGGCCGAGGCCGGCGTGGCCGAGGTTGCGCGGGCTGTAGTAGGCCTGCTTGAGGGCGCGCAGGATGAGGAACGTCAGCGCGTCGCGGCCGTGGCCGGCGCGGGCGACGTGCTGAGCGACCGTGCGCGAGCAGGCGGCGACGACCTCCGCCGCCTCGGACGGCGACAGGTGCTCTGAGACCGGCGGCGTCGCCACGCCCAGCGACGCGAGCTGCTCGACGAGCCGCAGCGCGCTCTCGGCGTCGGGCTTCTCGTGGACACGGTAGAGCGTCGGCACCCCGCGCGCGTCGAGCAACGTCGCGACCTGCTCGTTGGCGGCGATCATGAGGTGCTCGATGAGGCGGTGCGACTCCGTCTGCGCGCTCGGGCGCGACTCGGCGACGTGGCCGCCGCGGTCGAAGCGAAACTCGGGTTCGCTCGTCTCGAGCTCGAGCGCGGACTGCTCGAGGCGCCGCTCGTGCAGCGCGCCCGCGACCGCGCGGGCGGCCGCAAGCGGCGCGGCCCACGGCTCCGCGGCCTCCTCCTCGCCGGCGAAGGCGCGATCGACCTGGTCGTAGTCCAGCCGCGCGTCCGAGCGGATCGTGGAGCGGTAGAACGCGGCGCGCTCGACGCGCGGGCCGTCGAAGTCGAGCTCGACGGTCACCGCGGCGCGCTCGGCGTGCGGCACGAGCGAGCACGCGTCGTTGGACAGCGCCTCGGGCAGCATCGGCTCGACACGGCCTGGGATGTACACGCTCGTCCCGCGGCGCGCGGCCTCGCGGTCGACGAGCGAGCCCGGCTTGACGTAGGCGCTCACGTCGGCGATGTGCACCCACAGGCGCGTCATCCCGTTGTCGAGCACCTCGGCGGAAATGGCGTCGTCGAAGTCGCGGGCGGTGACCGGGTCGATCGTGAACGTCGGCAGGTCGGTGAGGTCGCGGCGCACGACGTCCGCGCCGTCCTCGGCGCCATGGTCCCGGGCCGTGCGCGCGGCACGCTCTACGGCCGGGTCGAAGCGCCGCCGCAGCCCGCGGTCGAGCATGAGCGCCTCGAGGACGTCGCTCGCGACGTCGGGGCGCCCGATGCGGCGCAGCACCTTCGCGTGGCCCTTGCCGCGCCCCGGGCGCACGAGCACGAGGTCGCCGACCTTCGCCCGCGGGTCGCGCTCGACGACCATCCGGGCGTGGCGCTCGCCCTTGGCTTCGGGCGGGAAGAACGGCTCCGCGACGAGGAACCGCCCGCGCTTCTCGAGCACGGCGACGAGGCCCTCGCCGCCGTCGGTGCGGCGGCCACCGCGGTCGCCGGAGGCCCGCGTTGCGACCGGCGTACGGCTCATAGCTTGTCCGCCAGGACGCTGAGCGCCTTCTGCAATGCCTCGTCGCGGCGCGGCGTGTCGGGGTCGTCGCGCGCCGGGACGTCGGGCTTCAGCGGGTTGCCGCCGAGGTTGCGCCCGCTGGGCAGGAAGTACTGGCCGACGGTGATGTCCAGCGCGCCGCCGTTGGAGAGGGGCAGGACCTCCTGGAAGACGCCCTTGCCGAACGTCTTCGTGCCGACGAGCGTCGCCCGCTTGCGGTCCTGGAGAGCGCCCGCGACGATCTCCGACGCCGACGCCGTGCCGCCGTCGACGAGCACGACGAGGGGCAGGTTCCCGGCGATCGGCTCGCCGAGCGCGTCGAGTGTCCGCTCGGGCACCGAGCGGCCGCGCGTCATGACGATCGGCCCGTCGGAGAGGAACATGCTCGCGATGAGCTGCGCCTGCGTGATGAGGCCGCCGCCGTTGCCGCGCAGGTCGAGGGCGATCCCCTTCGCCTTGCGCTCCTTGGCCCGGCGGATCGCGTCGGTCATCTGGTCGTCGGCGTCCTCGGGGCCGAAGGTCGTCAGGACGATGTGCGCGACCGGCTTGCCCTCGGCGCGCCTGATCTTCGAGTCGACGACCGGCACGCGGATCTCCTGGCGCGTGAGCGCCCGCGTGAACGTCCGGCCCTTGCGCTGGATGCGCAGCGTGACCTTCGTGCCCTTCGGGCCCTTGACGAGGGCGACGGCGGCCTGCTCGGGCTTGCCTGCCAGGCGCCGGCCGTTGGCGGCCACGATCAGGTCCCCGACGCGCAGGCCGGCCTTGCCGGCGGGCGAGCCGTCGAAGACCGTGACGATGCGCAGGCCCTGGCGCTCCCCGCGGATCGACACGCCGATGCCCGAGAAGCGGTTCTCGATCGAGTCGCGGAACTCCCCGTACTCCGACGGCGAGAAGTACGTCGAGAAGCGGTCGTCGAGGCTCTTGACGGTGCCGTCGAGCGCCGCGTTCGTCAGCTGGGACTCGTCGACGGGCTTGTAGAACTTATCGTCGACGATGTCCAGGCCCTCCGCGACGACACGCGGCCCGTTCTCTCCGAGCAATGCATCGGCGATGGGATCGGGCAGCCAGCGGGGGTGGCCGCCGAGCCAGATCCCGAGCACGAGCATGCTCGGGAGGAGCGCGGCGAGCAGGATGTTCAGCTTCGGCAGGCGGCTGGGCATGGGCGCTTCCCGCTGGGAACAGGCCCACCGGTACCGGTACTAAACCTCAGACGCGCAAGAAACGCCGCAGCGAGAGCCCGGAGCCGGCCGCGGAGACCGCGACGCTGGCGACCAGGAGCACGATGATGAGCACCCCGAAGTTGATCGTGTCGGGTGCCGCGATGAGCGAGAAGTCCTGCTTGAGCGGGTCGATGAACGCGACCTTCCCGACGAGCAGCAGGAGGATCGCCATCACCCCGCCGAGCGCGCCGACGATGATCCCCTCGATCACGAACGGCCAGCGGATGAACCAGTCGGTGGCGCCGACGAGCTTCATGACCTCGACCTCGCGACGGCGGGCGAACAGCGACAGGCGGATCGTGTTGGAGATCAGGAGGATCGACGCCAGCACGAGCAGCCCCGCCAGGAGCGCCATGCTGAGCTTCACGACGTGGGTGGCGCCGAGGATCTTGCCGGTCTCCTCGCGGCGATCCTTGACCTCGTCGATCGCCGGATCGGCGACGGTCCGCTGGCCGTTGGCGGTGACCGGCGCGAGCGCGTCGCGGATCTCGTCGGTCTTGTCGGCCTCGGTCGGCGTGATGCGGAACGTGTCGGGCAGCGGGTTCGAGCCGAGCAGCTCGTAGGCCTCGGGGTTCTGCTTGCGCTCCTTCGCGTACGCCTCGGCCTTTGAGACGTACTGGACGTTGCCGACGTACTTCGTGTCCTCCGTGAGCTTGCGGCGCACGCGCTCGACGTCGGCGTCGGTCGCGTTCGTCTTCATGAAGACGTTCACGAGCACCTTGTCGCGCACGTCGTTGGCCGCGCCGGTCGTCGCCTGGACCATCGGGATGAAGACGCCCAAGACGAGCATCGTCACGAGCACGGAGGCCATCGCGGCGAACGACGGAACGGCGTTGCGGCGCAGCGAGCGCCCGGCCTCGCGCAGGAAGAAGGAGAAGCGCATCAGCGGAAGTCGGGACCGTCGAAGTCGCGCCCGATCTCCTGGTAGGCGTTGTCGAGCATGTCCGTGAACTCGTCGGTCGTCTGCTCGCGCGGCGCGTAGAGGCCGGTGGCCTCGTCACGGATGATCCGCCCGCCCTCGAGCTCGATGACTCGCCGGCGCATCCGGTCGACCATGTGCGAGTCGTGCGTCGCGACGAGCACGGTCGTGCCGGCGCGGTAGATGCGGTACAGCAGCTGCATGATCCCCAGCGACGTGTGCGGATCGAGGTTGCCGGTCGGCTCGTCGGCGAGCAGCAGCGGCGGGTGGTTGACGAACGCGCGCGCCACGGCGACGCGCTGCTGCTCGCCGCCGGAGAGCTGGTCGGGATAGTTGTGCAGCTTCGTCGACAGCCCCGTCAGGCGCAGCACGTCGGGCACCTTGGCGCGGATCTCCTTGCGCCGCGCACCGGTCGCCGACAGCGCGTAGGCGACGTTGTCGTACACGGTGCGGTTGGG
>JBOGYT010000068.1:0-8776 GCA_050696955.1 Solirubrobacteraceae bacterium
GGCGCCGCGCGTCCTGCCGTCGAGGACGTTCTCCCAGGTGCTGTGGAACCCCTACCCGCTGTATCCCGGCGCGCTCGTCACGTCCGGCCCCGCCGACATGGAGGCCACGTTCCGCGCGCCTCGCTCCGGCCGCTACCACGCCTGGATCGAGGGGTCGTTCGCGCGCCGGCTGAACCTGAGCGTCGACGGTCGCCGCGTCGGCCACACGACGGCGAGCCTCGAGAACCCCGGGGCCTACGAGCTCATCGGCGCCGTGCGGCTGGCGCGCGGGAAGCATCGGCTGACGATCTCCCAGGGCGGCGGCGATCTGCGGCCCGGCAACGGCGGCTATCGCTCCAGCCTGCGCCACATGGGCCCGATCGTCTTCAACCCGGCGCGCGACGAGCAGTTCGCAGTGACGTATCTGCGAGCGGCCGACTGGCGCCGCCTGATCGGCATGAACGCCGACTGGCTGGAGATCGTCCGCCGCTAGGCCTCGCGCTCGGCGACGACGATCAGCCGCCCGGAGCCGACCTCGTACGGGCCGCGATCCGGGCCGCCGTAGACGGCGACGATGCGCAGGCCGGCATCCGACAGCATCCGCTGGATCTCGCCGGCCGTGAAGATCCAGTAGTGCAGCTCGCGGACGTCGACGCGACCCTCGCGCTCGAAGCGGTACGTGCCGTCCATGCGGCTCGCCGCGGCGTCGTAGCGGTGCTCGACGGACATCGTGATTCCGTCGATCACGCGCTCGTGCCGGAGGGTGAGGCGGGGCAGGATGGACTCGGCCGCGAGGTTCGTCTCGAGCAGGAACCGCGCCCCGGGCCGCAGCGCACCCGCGACCGCCGCGGCGAACTGCGCGCTGCCGTCGCGGTCGAGATAGCCGAACGAGTTGCCACAGCAGTACGCGCCGTCGAAGGCGCCGGCCCACGGAAGCTCGCGCATGTCGGCCTCGTGCAACTCGAGCTCGACCCCCGCGCCGCTTGCCGCCGCGCGGGCGCGGGCGAGGAACTCCGCGCTGATGTCCACGCCGGTGACGCGGTGGCCGCGCCGGCCCAGCGCGATCGCGTGCCGGCCGTGTCCGATCGGCACGTCGAGCACACGGGCGCCCGGCTCGAGGCGCAGCTCGGCCACGATGAGATCGACCTCGGCCGCGGTCGCCTCGTCGGGCACCGCGGCGACCCACAGCTCGACCGCCAACCCCTCGAAGAACCCGTCGAACCAGTCATGCCGGACGTCGCTCACGCGGGCTCCGGCCCCTCCGCCTCGGTCAGCCCGGCGGCGCGCAGCGCGGCCGGTAGGTCGGGATGACCCGTGAGGCTCGCGACGCGGTCGCCGCGGACGACGATCACCACGGCCCCGGTGTCGGTGCCGGCCAGCTCCCCGTCCTCCACGTAGCGCAGCTCGGTGCGCGTCGGCGCCACGACCGTGTCGTCGCGATGGAAGTAGCCGACCGCCTCGGTGTGCATCGCCACGCCGTAGCTCTGGCGCTCGACCCAGGCCCGCAGCCCCTCGTGCCCGCGCCGGGTGCCGCGATGCATCGTGACCCACTCGAAGTCGTCGTGGGAGGCCGCGGCGAGCGCGTCCGCGTCGAGCGCCTTCGCGGCCCGAAACCAGGATCTCGCGACATCGACCGGCGCTGGGGACACGTTCGCGATCGTATGCAAGCGCGTATCAGCCGAGCTGACCGACTCCGACGAGGAACGCCTCGGTGTAGGTCGGAAACTGCGCGACCGTGTCGCGCAGGACGTCGAGCGGCAGCTGCGCCTTGATCGCCAGCGCGGCGTAGTGGATCCACTCGCTGGCCAGCGGCGCCCACGCCCAGGCGCCGATGAGGATCTGGCGCTCGGCGTCCGCGACGAGCCCGAGTGTGCCGCGCGGATCCTGCTCGTAGGTGTACGGCCGGGCGATCGCGTCTGGCAGCTCGACCTGCGCGGTGAGGATCTCGATCCCGCGCTCGCGCGCCCGCTGTTCGGTCAGCCCGACGGCGGCGATCTCCGGGTCGGAGAAGACGACGCGCGGGATCGCGCTGTAATCGGCGCGCACGGCGTCGCCGGCGATGTCGCCGGCCGCGATCCGAGCCTGGTACTTGCCGACGTGGGTGAACGGCATGACGCCGGTGACGTCGCCGATCGCCCAGACGCCGTCGGCCGCGCGGCAGCGCTCGTCGACCGCGATGCCCTCGGGGTCGGGTTCGATCCCCAGCGCCTCGAGGCCGATGCCGTGGACGCGCGGGCACCGGCCGGTCGCGACGAGGAGCTGCTGTGCCCGGATCTCGCCCCCGCCCTGCAGCGAGACGACGCGCCGGCCGTCCTCGGTGCGGACGTGCTCGGCGCGGGTGCCGGTGAGCACCTCCACGCCGTCATCGGCCAGCGCCCTGCCGGCTCGCTCGCTCACGGCCGGCTCCTCGCGCACGAGCAGCCGGTCGGCGCCGTCGACGACGGTGACGGTCGCCCCCATGCGGCCGAGGAACTGGCCGAGCTCGATCCCGACCGCGCCGCCGCCGAGCACGACGACGCTGTCCGGCAGCTCGCGCAGCGTGGTCGCCTCGCGGTTCGTCCAGTAGCCGGCCTCGCCCAGCCCCTCGATTTCGGGGACCGCTGCGGCGCTTCCCGTCGCGATGACGATCCGCTCGGTCTCCAGGACGCGATCGCCGGCCTGCACGCGGCCGGGCTCGAGGATGCGCCCGCAATCTTTCACGACGGTGACGCCGCGATCCCCGTAGCGGGCCACCTCGCCGCTGTCGTCGAGCCCGCGGATCATGTAGTCGCGGTACTCCGCGAGCTGCGGCCAGCGGATGGCCGGCTCCTGTACGCCGGCGGCGCGGCGCGCTTCGGCGCGGGTCTCGGGCGAGCGCAGCAGGGTCTTCGACGGGATGCAGCCCCAGTAGGCGCACTCGCCCCCGATGAGCTCGCGCTCGACGAGCGCGACCGTCCGCCCCTGGCCGTGCAGGCGCAACGTGGCGTGCTCACCGGCCGGGCCGGCGCCGATCACGACGACATCGAACGGGTCGCTCACGAGCGGGCCACCGCGCCGTAATCATGGCATCCAGCCAGCAGACGATCACGACCGATCACGAGGAGATCCGGAGCTGGGCCGAGGAGCGCGGCGGCAGGCCGGCGCGCGTCCGCGGCACCGGCGATGGGGACGATCCCGGCATCCTGCGCATCGACTTTCCCGGCGGCGCGGGCGAGGAGGAGCTCGAGCCCATCAGCTGGGAGGAGTGGTTTGAGAAGCTCGACGGCACCCAAACCCACAACTTGTTTTCGGACGCTTCCTGAATGCGGCGGCCTCACCTCGTCCTCCCTACCCCGAGACCCGGCCGGACGATGCTCGGCGTTACGGCGGGCCCGGCGCGGGTAGCCCAGTCGCGTGTCGCTCGATTTGCACGAACGCCTCCCGGCGCGACCCGAGAGCATCGCCTCGCTGCGTCACGCGGTCGTCGATTTCGCCGGCGCCAGCGGGGCGTCCGACCGCCAGCGCGAGGACATTGCCCTGGCGGTCACCGAAGCGGTGAGCAACGCGGTCGTGCATGCGTACGCGGCTTGCGACCGGCCCGGGGACGTTGCGGTTCAGGCCTGGCGGCACGGCCGGTCGCTCGAGGTGGTCGTCTGCGACGAGGGATCGGGGATGCTGCCGCATATCGACGGCCGCGGCCTCGGGATCGGGCTGGCCTTGATGGACCGCGTGACCGAGCAGCTCGAGCTCAACAGCCTCGACACGACGCCGGGAGTGCGCGTGCGCATGACGTTCGCGATCGGGTGACACCGCGAAGCGCGACCGAACGCGGTGCCCACCCGAGGGGTCTAGTGGGCCGACCACAAACGTTTGACCCGAAACCCCGGGCGCCGATCACCGCTTGGCGGCGTCCTCGCTCGGCCCAATACCTTCGGGTATTGGGCCTCACTGCGTCCTTGCCAGCCGGCGCCGGCATCCCGGCGTTTCGGGCGAAACGTTCATGGTCGACCCACTAGCATGCGGCAGCAGATGAGCGACGATGTGCCCTGAACTGCCTGAGCCATCGCGCGCCGCGCGGATGACGAAGCTCGGGGAGTTCGCCATGAGCTCAGAGCGCGACGGGGCAAGTCACACGATCTGCCTCTTCGGCGAGCTCGACCTCGCGACCGCCGGCGCAGTGGAGCGCGAGCTCGAGCGCGTCGAAGCCGGCGACGCGGAGGCGATCGTGCTCGACCTCTCGGGGCTGACGTTCATCTCGTCCACCGGCATCGCGCTCCTGCTGGGCGCTCATTCCCGCTCGCGCGGGGACTCGGACCGCCTCGCGCTGCTGCGCGGTCCCGCCTCCGTGCAGCGGGTGTTCGAGCTCACCGGCGTCGACGACCTCCTGCCGTTCGCCGACTGACGCGCTGCGCTCTGACCGCAATCCTCGAGAACTAGACCATCGGGCGGGCACCGGCCGCGCTGACAACCGTACGCTCGCGTTCGGCCGACCAACGCCAACCGGGAGCACTCCATGCGCGTGCAGCGCGCTCTAATCGCCGTATCGGCTGCCCTGATGAGCCTGGGGGCGCCGGCTGTCGCCTCCGCCCACGGCACGGCCGCCGAGCACAAGAAGGAAGACTCGGTCGCGCCGAAGACGGCCGCGCAGGAACGCGCGCTGACCCGTGAGACGCAGGCCATCACGGCGCCCGATGCCAACGCCGCGGCCGCCGCCGTCACCGGCAACGAGGGCCAGGTCGGCTCCTGGACGACGCCCGTCGACTGGCCCGTCGTCGGCGTGCACGTCACGCTCATGTCCGACGGCAAGGTGCTCGCCTACGACTCCGTCGGCGACAACTCGACGGAGACCTACCCCGTTCACGACCACACGCGCGCCACGGTGTGGGATCCGCAGACCGGCGCCCACACCCCGGTCACGGTCAGCACGGGCTTCAACGTCTTCTGCAGCGGGCTCGCGCACCTCCCCGACGGCTCGGTCTACCTCGCGGGCGGCAACAAGGACTCGAACCTCAACGGCATCCGCAAGACGCACATCTTCAACCTGCAGACGTACACGTGGAGCCTCGGTCCGGACATGGCCTTCGAGCGCTGGTACCCGACCGTCACGGCGCTGCGAAACGGCGAGATGCTCATCACCGAGGGCGGCCCGGACACTCCCGAGGTGCGCGGCACGACCGGCCAGATGCGCTCGCTCACGAGCGCCGTGCTGGGCCTGCCGCTCTACCCGTGGCTGGACGTCGCGCCCGACGGCCGCGCGTTCTACTCCGGCCCCGACCAGACGATGCGCAAGCTGCAGCCCAGCGGCACCGGCTCGTGGCAGGCCTACACGCAGCGCGACGCGACCAACCGTGACTACGGCGGCCACGCGATGTACGACATCGGGAAGATCCTCGTGGCGGGCGGCGGTCCCTCCACGAAGACCGCCCAGACGATCGATCTTCATGCCGAGAAGCCCGAGGCGGCCCCGACGACCTCCGCGACGGCGCCGATGGCGTTCGGTCGCCGCCAGAACAACCTCACGGTGCTGGCGGACGGCACGGTCCTGGCAACCGGCGGCAACTCGTCCGGCGCGGGCCTCGTCGACCTGAACAACGGGGTCTACACCGCCGAGCAGTGGAACCCGGCGACGGGCCAGTGGACGTCCCTCGCCGCTCAGCAGGTCACGCGCCAGTACCACTCGACCGCGGTGCTGCTGCCCGACGGGCGCGTGCTGTCCTCCGGCGGCGGCATCTGCGGCACGTGCGACCAGGTCCACTACCTGGCCAAGAACGCCGAGGTCTTCACCCCGCCCTACCTCTACAAGAAGGACGGTTCCGGCGGGTTCGCGCCGCGGCCGTCCGTGACCGCCGCGCCCGCGATCGCCGACTACGCCGCGCCGATGCAGATCAGCACGCCGGATGCCGCGGACATCCGCAAGGTGGCGCTCGTGCGCCTCGGCGCGGTCACGCACTCCGTCGACATGGAGCAGCGCTACATCCCGCTGAGCTTCACCGCCGGCAGCGGCGCCGTCACGGCGACCGGCCCGGCGAACTCGAACATCGCCCCGCCCGGCCCCTACATGCTCTTCGTCGTCAACGCCGCGGGCGTGCCGTCGCTGGCTCGGATGGTCACGGTCCAGGGCAACTCGCCGCCGACCGTGAGCGTCACCCAGCCCGCCGCCGGCGCCTCGTTCACCGCGCCGGCCACGGTCAACCTCGCCGCCAGCGCATCCGACGCCGAGGGCGCCATCGCGAAGGTCGAGTTCTTCAACGGCTCGACGAAGCTCGGCGAGGACCTCGCCGCGCCCTACACGTACATGTGGGGG
The DNA here is from genome assembly GCA_050696955.1 of Solirubrobacteraceae bacterium. GTDB lineage: Bacteria > Actinomycetota > Thermoleophilia > Solirubrobacterales > Solirubrobacteraceae > CADCVQ01. The sequence goes on from JBOGYT010000068.1 coordinate 6,242, forward strand.
GGCGTCGCTCAGGGCACGTATTCCGTCACCGCGCGCGCGACCGACACGACCGGCAGGACGGCCACGAGCACGCCCGTGAGCATCACGGTCAAGCCCCCGAACGTCCCGCCTGTGGTCAGCATCACCTCGCCGCCCAACGGCGCGGTGTTCCCGTTCTTGACGATGACGATCACGATCAATGCCATCGCGAGCGACAGCGACGGCACCGTGAGCAAGGTCGAGTTCTTCCGCGGCGACGGAGCGACGAAGCTCGGAGAGGACCTGACCGCGCCGTACTCCTTCGCCTGGATGCTGCCCCCGAGCGGCAACCACGTGCTGCGCGCGCGGGCGACCGACAACTCCGGCGCGACGAAGCTGAGCGCGCCGGTGACGATCAGGGTGAAAGGCCTGTTCGGCTAGTGAGAAGGCCCACCAGGGCCGCTCACCCCGACAGCGACCGCACCATCGTCCACGAGCCGGCCCTGATCCCGACGAGGACGAAGTCCAGCCGTTCGTACAGCAGGCGCGCCGGGTTGGCGGGCTCGACGCTGAGGCTGACCGCGTCGAAGTCGCCGCTGATGTCCGACAGCACGCGCTCGAGGAGCTGGCCGCCGATGCCCCGTCCGCGGTAGTCGGGCAGCACGGCGACCGACAGCTCGGGTATGTCGTCCGCGACGTATCCGTAGCCGCCGTGCGGCGCGGTCAGCACGCGGCACCAGGCCGCACCGACCGCGGCGCCGGCGCACGTTGCGACGACGCCGTGGTCACCCGGCCGGCCGAAGCCCTCGGTGTAGCGCGCGTGCTCATCCGACAGGGCTCCCTGCGGAGGCGGCGAGACCGGATCGCGCCAGTGAGCCGCGATCCACAGCATCCGACGCAGGAACGGCTCGTCTTGCGGTGTCGCCTGCCTCAGCGCCAGGTTGACCTCGTCGGCGCCCATCGCTTTCTTGTACCGCATGCCGGGCAGTACCTCGCCAATGGACGGCTCCGACGAGTCGCGGGTCGAGCAGCTCCGCGATCAGCAGGCGCGCATCGCGCGGCGCGAGCGCCAGGCCGCGCGAGACGCGCCCAACGAGGACGACGCACGCGCGAACGAGCGCCGCGCCGAGAAGGCGGCCTACCTCGCGGCGAAGCTCGCCAAGCGCGAGCGCAGCGAAGTCGACTGAGGCTCGGCGCCGAGCGCTGCGGGGCGGCTCGCGAACGTGCACTTGTGACACCTCGACCGATGCTGTTTCGTCGACCGCGCGCTGACGGGGCCGCGGGTATTCTGCAGTCCTTCTGCCGCGCGCTGCTGCGCCCGGGCGGCGTGCTGCTGCTCTGCACGCCGAACGTCACGTCGTTTCACTCGCGCTTTCGCCTCTTGACCGGCGGGCGGCTGCACCAGTTCGAGCCTTCGGACCTCGCGTACGGCCACATCAACCCGAACGCCCTCCTTCATCGATGCTGTTCAGGTCCTGCCCCTCCCGCTACGGGGTCAAGACCCTTCCTGGCAACCGCTCAATCGCCGAGCGGGCCCGGATCCGCCGGCACGTCGACCGCGTGCTCTGAGAGCGCTTCGAGCGGCACGAGGTCCAGGGCGCGCTCGTGCGTCGATGCCAGCACGACGTACGCGGCGGAGCCGTCCTCGTAGGCGCGCAGCCAGTTCACCGCGGTCACGCACCAGCGGTCGCCGGGCACGAGGCCGGGGAAGCCGTACAGCGCCATCGGGGTGGTCAGGTCGTTGCCGATGCTGCGCTGGTGTTCGAGGAACTCGTGCGAGACGACCGCGCAGATCGTGTGGCTGCCCAGATCGTCGGGCCCGGTGTGACAGCACCCGTCGCGGTAGAAGCCGGTCACGGGTTCGCTGCCGCAGGGCTCGAGCTCTCCTCCCAGCACGTTGCGGTCGGCCACCGGCGCGAGTCTAGTGGCGGTTCTCGGCGTAGGCGGCGGCGACGCGCTCCAGCGAGCTTTCGAGCGACAGCCGCGTGGCGTTGCGGGCAAACCACGCCGCGGTGCGCTCGCGCAGCTGCGGTCCCGCCGCGCGCACGCGCAGGATCGCCGCGGCGAGGTCCTCCGGCGCCGCCGACGCCGCGATGAACCCGTTCTCGCCCTCGTCGACGAGCTCGGTCGCCGCGTTGTCGGGGCCGGCGACGACGACGGCCGGCACGCCCCGCGCCGACGCCTCGACGACGACGAGCCCGTAGCCCTCGCGCCGCGACGGCAGCACCATGCACAATGCCCCCCCGAGCGCCTGCTCGACCTCGTCCGCGCCGACGAAGCCGGGCGCGCTCGCGACGTCGCCCAGCCCCTCCGCGGCGATCAGCGCCAGCACGTCCTCGCGGTCGGGGCCGTCGCCGTACACGACGAGCCGCAGCTCGGGCGCGCGCTCGCGCAGCGCCGCGAAGGCGCGCACGAGGGCCGGCACCTGCTTTTCGGGGATGTGGCGCCCGGCGAAGACGACGGTCGGCTGCGCCTCGCGCGGACGCGCCGGCTGCAGCGCGCCGGCGTACTCGCCCTCCAGCACCGTGACCGGTCCGCGCAGCCCTTCCTCGCGCAGCCGCCGCCCGGTGAGCTGGG
>JBOGYT010000069.1:0-7556 GCA_050696955.1 Solirubrobacteraceae bacterium
CGACGAAGCCCAAGCTCGGCCTGTCGGCCAAGAACTACGGCCGCGTCGTCTACGAGGCGCTGCGCGGCGGCCTGGACTTCACGAAGGACGACGAGAACATCAACTCGCAGCCGTTCATGCGCTGGCGTGACCGCTACCTGTACTCGATCGAGGGCGTCAACCGCGCCGCGTCGATGACCGGTGAGGTCAAGGGCCACTACATGAACGTCACGGCCGCGACGATGGAGGAGATGTACGAGCGCGCGGAGTTCGCCAAGGAGCTCGGCTCGATCATCATCATGATGGACCTCACCGTCGGCTACACGGCGATGCAGTCGATGTCGAAGTGGGCGCGGGCCAACGGCCTGATCCTGCACCTGCACCGCGCCGGCCACGGCACGTACACGCGTCAGAAGACCCACGGCGTGTCGTTCCGCGTGATCGCCAAGTGGTGTCGCATGCTCGGCGTCGACCACGTCCACGCCGGCACGGTCGTCGGCAAGCTCGAGGGCGACCCGAACATGATCCGCGGCTACTACAAGGTGCTGCGCGACCGCCACGTCAAGGAGGACCCCGAGCTGGGGCTGTACTTCGACATGGACTGGGCGTCGCTGGCGGGGGTCATGCCGGTCGCCTCGGGCGGCATCCACGCCGGTCAGATGCACCAGCTACTGCACTACCTCGGCGAGGACGTCGTCCTGCAGTTCGGCGGCGGCACGATCGGCCACCCGATGGGCATCGCGGCCGGCGCCACCGCCAACCGCGTCGCCGTCGAGGCGATCATCCAGGCCCGCAACGAGGGCAAGGACTACTACAGCGAAGGTCCGGACATTCTCATCGACGCTGCGAAGGGCTGTCCCGAGCTCGACGCCGCGCTCGAGGTCTGGAAGGACATCACCTTCGACTTCACGTCAACCGACACGGCCGACGTCGTCGAGACGCCGACCCCCGCGTAGGAAAGGAGCACATCATGAGAATCACGCAAGGGACGTTCTCCTTTCTGCCGGACCTCAGCGAAGAGGAGATCGAAGCGCAGATCAAGTACTCGCTCGAGAACGGCTGGGCGATCATGGTCGAGTACACCGACGACCCGCACCCGCGCAACTCCTACTGGGAGATGTGGTCGCCGCCGCTGTTCGACCTCGACCCCGACGAGGCCGACATCGCCATGCGCGACGTGCGCGCGTGCTGTGAGGAGCACTCGGACATCTACGTCAAGGTCGTCGCGTACGACCGCTCGCTCGGGCGCCAGACGACGGGGCTGTCGTTCATCGTCAACCGGCCCGACGACGAGCCGGGCTTCCGCCTGCAGCGCCAGGAGGATCACGATCGCGTGATCCGCTACACGCTGTTCCCGTACGCGGCGAACGAGCCGCACGGCCGGCGCTACGGCGTGAGCGGGAGCTCGACCTACGGCGCCACGACTGCGGCCGGCGGATCGACCAACGGCGACACGAGCGACTAGGCAATGGGGCAGGTTCTCGAAGCCGAGGTCCCTGAGACCACCGGCGAAGAAGGCGACATCGAAGAGGTCCTCGGGCAGCTCGACGACGATCTGGTCGGCCTCGTCCCCGTCAAGGAGCGCATCCGTGAGATCGCGGCGCTGCTGGTCATCGACCGGCTGCGCCGCGAGCACGACCTCGAGTCGTCGCGGCCGTCGCTGCACATGAGCTTCACCGGCAACCCCGGCACCGGCAAGACGACGGTGGCTCTGCGGATGGCGGAGATTCTGCACCGCCTGGGCTATATCGACAAGCCGAAGGTCGTCTCGGTCACGCGCGACGATCTCGTCGGCCAGTACGTCGGCCATACCGCGCCGAAGACGCGCGAGGTGCTCAAGCGCGCGATGGGCGGCGTGCTGTTCATCGACGAGGCGTACTACCTCTACCGCCCCGAGAACGAGCGCGACTACGGCCAGGAAGCGATCGAGATCCTGCTCCAGGTCATGGAGAACGAGCGCGAGAACCTCGTCGTCGTCCTCGCCGGCTACCGCGACCGCATGGAGACGTTCTTCCGTTCCAACCCCGGCATGGGATCGCGCGTCGCGCACCACCTGCACTTCCCCGACTTCTCGGTCGAGGAGCTCATGCAGATCGGTCAGCTCATGCTCAAGCAGCAGAACTACGAGTTCACCGATGAGGCCGAAAAGGCGTTTCGCGAGTACATCGAACGGCGCATCGAGCGGCCTCGCTTCTCGTTCGGGCGCAGCATCCGCAACGCGCTGGATCGAGCGCGGATGCGTCAGGCAGGCCGGCTGTACGACCGTCGCAACGAGCTGACCCGCGAGGAGCTCATGACGATCGAGGAAGAAGACATCCGCGCGAGTTCGCTGTTCGACGAGCAGGGCGAGTCGCCCGATGATCCGGATGAAGAGTTTGCGCCCGGTAATCGCAGCTAGTTAGGAGCCACACACTTGTCCCGTCCGATCATCCTCGGCGTCGTCGGCGACTCAGCGACCGGTAAGACCACGATCACCCGTGGCCTCGTGCGGATGCTGGGTGAGAACAACGTCACCCACATCGCTGCCGACGACTACCACCGCTACGACCGCCGCCAGCGCGCCGAGCACGCCATCACGCCGCTGCATCCCGACTGCAACTACATCGACATCATGGAGCGCCACTTCGCCGAGCTCCATGACGGGCGGCCCATCCTCAAACCCGTCTACCAGCACAAGGACGGCACGTTCGGCGCCCCGGTCTACGTCAAGCCCGAGCAATTCACGGTCATCGAGGGTCTGCTCGGCTATCACACCGAGGCGTTGCGCGACTGCTACGACGTGCGCGTCTACCTCGCGCCGCCCGAGGACCTGCGCCGCCAGTGGAAGGTGCAGCGCGACTGCTCGCGCCGCGGCTACACGACCGACCAGGTGCTCGAGGAGCTCGACCGCCGCGAGCCCGACTCCGAGCTGTACATCCGCCCGCAGCAGCGCTGGGCCGACATGGTCGTGTCCTTCCAGCCCGGTGCCGATCAGGATCACCTCGACGCCGAGATCATGCTGCGCCAGGGGCTCGATCATCCCGACCTGTCGGAGTTCGTCGACGGCGACACGAACGGCATCTCGCTCGATGAGACCGCGACGGAGTACCGCCTGTACGTGCCCGGCAACATCGATCCCGCCCGCGGCGCGGAGATCGAGGAGGCGATGTGGGCGAAGATGCACTTCGCCAGCCATCTGCGCTCCGAGCGGCTCGGCGAGTTCACCGTCGGCACCGAGCTGCACCGGTCCGAATCGCTGGCGCTCGTGCAGGTGCTCGTGCTGTACCACCTCGTGACGGCCCGGGCGGCCGTGGCGCTCGGGGGCGACGGCACGCGCGCCGATCGCGGCTCGCGCACGCCGGCGCAGCAGCCCACCAGCTAGCCCCGGCGGCGCGTCCCCGGCAAGAGCCGCGCGATGGCGCGTGGTGGCGAACAGCATTGCGGGAGCGCCGATGTCGGATGTTCCCCGCCATGCGGGGATAACTCGACAGGGTTGTTTCTCCCGCCTGTGCTTCCCGGGGCGTAGACTCGTATCAATTGATACGAACCTCCCCTAGGAGGGCAGAGCGATGCAGGTGCGTGACGGTATGAACCGGGTCGTCGTGACGGTCGGTCCCGAGCACACGCTCCGCGAGGCGGCACGCCGCATGACCACGGCGGACGTGGGCGCCGCCGTCGTCATCGACCCGGAGGCCATGGGGCCGGGCATCCTGACCGAGCGCGACCTGTTGCACTCGGTCGGTCACGACGAGAACCCCGACGCGGAGCTCGTCCGCGACCATCTGACGCAGAGGCTGACGTACGCGGCCGCGGACTGGTCCCTCGAGCGCGCCGCGGAGGAGATGGCCGACGCGCGCTTCCGCCACGTCGTCGTGCTCGACGGGTCGGAGGTCGTCGGCATTCTCTCGATGCGCGACATCGTCCGCTGCTGGACGCGTGCGGGCGCCAGCAGCTCAACCGTCAGATCGAGCTCGCAGGCCCGTAGCGGGAATCCGATTGGCTCCCGCGCGCTGATGTGACATCCTTGCTCGTGGCAATTGGTACAAGCTGAGGGGAGCTGAGAGATGTCCGAGGGCGCGAGCAGGGTTCTCATCGTGGCAAACCGAACCGCTGACACGGAACGGCTGCTGGAGGCAGTCCGCAACCGCGCGCAGGCCGGCGCCGCCGAGTTTCACCTGCTCGTTCCCGCAACTCCCCGCGGGCTGCACCGCGTCGTCGATCCCGAGGTCGCCGGGCGCGAGGAGGCGACGTCCCAGCTCGACCGTGCCCTCACGCTGCTGCGCGAGGCGACCGGGGACGAGGTCACCGGGCACGTCGGCGACTCCGACCCCGTCTGCGCGATCTCCGATGCCCTGCACGAGCGCGAGATCGACGAGATCATCATCTCCACGCTCCCGCGGCGCCTGTCGCGCTGGATGCATATCGACGTCCCGAGCAAGGTGCGCGGCCTGGGGCTGCCGGTCACGCACGTCGAGGGGGTGCAGGCGCCCGATGAGGCGACGTCGTCGGTCGACGGCGCAGCTGCGTAAGCGCTACGCGGTCTTCGTCTCGCGCTTGACCGGCGGGCTCTTGGCGAGGTTCGACACGTCGTTGAGCGCCTCGCGCGCCTCCGCCGACCCGGCGAACGCCATGAAGCGCTCGACGGCGGCGCGCTGCGGGCCGACGGTCGAGCACATCGCATACCAGCGCCGGGCGGCCGGGCGATGGCGGACGGGCAGCGCCGCGAGCAGCCCGGCCTCGAGCTCGAGCGCGACCGCGGCGCGGGAGATGAACGCGACGCCGATGCCGGCCCGCGCCGCCTGCTTGATCGCGCCGTTGGAGCCGAGCGTGAGCGTCTGCGGCTCGAGCGCAGAGGAGGCCAGAAACTCCTCGTTGACGACACGGGTGCCCGAGCCCGGCTCGCGCAGCAGCCAGACGCGGCGCTCGAGCTCGGCCGAGTCGACGGTGCCGCCGGTGGCGTGGGGGTCGTCGGGATGCGTGATGAGGACGAACTCGTTGGGCATGATCGCCTGCGACTGGATGCGCGGGTCGCGCGGCGGACGCCCGCCGATCGCGACGTCGGCGTGGTGATCGAGCACGAGGTCGAGGACGTGCTCGCGGTTGCCGACCGCAAGTGTCAGGCCGATCTCGTCGTGGCCCATGCCGAAGGCGCGCATGAGCGGCGGGACGAACGACTCGGCGGCGGTCGTGACGGCCGCGAGGCGCAGCCGGCGGTCGGCGAGCTGCGCGGCCTCGCGCGCCGCGCGGCGACCCTCCTCGAGCAGTCCGATGACGTCCGCGGCGAAGGGCGCGAAGGCGTTGCCGGCAGCCGTCGGGCGGATGCCGCGTCCCTCGCGCTCGGTCACCGGGGTGCCGAGCTCGCGCGAGAGCGCCGCCACCGCCGCTGAGACCGAGGGCTGCGTCACGACGAGCTCGTCCGCAGCCGCCGTCACCGAACCGCCGCGCATCACCGCCAGGAAGCTGTGCAGCTGCGTCAGAGTTATAGACACGAGCCGTAGCTTAGCGGGATTTGACACATAAATCGCACGATGACAATCCTTCGTGCACGTTGCTTTCAATGAAGCGCAACCGTGCCCGGTGCGGGGCTTAATGCGCTGCCCGGCGTGCCGGGCGTCGCGCGGCGAGCCACTCCTCGCGCACCGCGGGAGCGACCTCGGTGCCGAAGCGCTCGATCGCCCGCATGACCTGGTCGTGCGGCAGCGAGCCCACGCTCATCTGAAGGAGGAAGCGCTGATTTCCGAACAGCTCGTGCTCGACCGCGAGCGTCGCCGGGTCGTGGCCGGCCTCGCTCGCGGTGCGGCGGTAGAGCTCAACGAGCGCGACGAACCGTCGGTGAGGTCGGCCTCCTGCTTCACGGTGGCGATGAAGTCGTCGTATTCGATCGTCGTCATCGACCTGTCGGTAGCTCGGGCGGTACCCGTGGCAACCACGTAGAGTGGCGCCGTGGCCCGTACGGTGGCGGTCCTCGGAGGTGGGGTGGGCGGTCTGAGCGCCGCGCACGAGCTCGCCGAGCGCGGCTTGCATGTCAGCGTGTACGAGTCTCGCGAGCGCTTCGGCGGCAAGGCGCGCTCGTTCCCGGTGCCGGGCTCGGGCGAAGGCGACCGTCCGGAGCTGCCCGCCGAGCACGGCTTCCGCTTCTTCCCCGGCTTCTATCGCCACCTGCCCGACACGATGCGCCGCATCCCGGTCGGCGGCCAAGCCGACGGCGTGGCGGGCAACCTCGTGACCGCCACGCGCGCGCTCATGGCACAGGCGGGTGGGCGCAACGAGCTCGTCGGCGTCACGCGCCAGACCGGATCGCGCGAGGACGTGCGCGCGCTGAACCGCTTCCTCAAGGACTGGTCCGAGCAGATCGGGATCCCGGCCGCCGACCAGGCGTTCTTCTTCGAGCGGCTGCTGACGCTGCTGACGAGCTGCGACGAGCGCCGCTACGAGCAGTGGGAGAACCAGAGCTGGTGGGAGTTCTCCGACGCCGAGCAGCGCAGCGCGCCCTACGGCAAGTTCCTCGCCGACGGCCTGACGCGCACGCTCGTCGCGGCCCGCGCGCGCGAGATGAGCGCGCGGACGGGCGGCTTCATCCTGCTGCAGCTGCTGTTCGACCTCGCCAAGCTTGGCGGCGAGGCCGACCGGGTGCTCAACGCGCCGACGAGCGAGGCCTGGATCGATCCCTGGGTCGAGTACCTGCGCAGCCTCGGCGTGGCGCTCCACGCCGACGCGCCGGTGACGGGCATCGGCTTCGACGGGCGGCGCATCACCGGCGTGACCGCGGGCGCGGAGCGCGTGCGGGCGGATCACTACATCGCGGCGCTGCCCGTCGAGCAGCTCCGGCTCCTGCTCACGCCCGAGCTGCGCCAGGCCGATCCGGCGCTCGCGCGGCTCGACCGCCTCGTCACGCGCTGGATGAACGGGATGATGTTCTACCTCGACCGCGACGTGCAGCTCGTCCACGGCCACGCGATCTACATCGACTCCGCGTGGGCGCTGACGTCGATCTCGCAGGCGCAGTTCTGGGACGGCATCGATCTTGCGGACTACGGCGACGGCCGGGTCGAGGGCATCCTGTCGGTCGACGTCTCCGAATGGGAGCGGCCGGGGCGGCGCACCGGCAAGGTCGCATCGAAGTGCACGCCGCAGGAGATCCACGAAGAGGTCTGGGGCCAGCTTCAGGACCACCTCAACGACGGCGACGAGACGCTGCTTGACGACGCGAACATGCTGCGCTCGTTCCTCGATCCGGCGATCCAGTTCCCCAACCCGACCGGCGCGACGAACCTCGAGCCGCTGCTCGTCAACACCGCGGGCTCGTGGGCGGACCGGCCGGAGGCGCGGACGCGCATCCCGAACCTCCTGCTGGCGTCGGATTTCGTGCGGACGTTCACCGACCTGGCGACGATGGAGGGCGCCAACGAGGCCGCGCGCCGCGCCGTCAACGAGATCCTCGACACGACCGGCTCGGGCGCGGAGCGCTGCGAGGTGTGGAAGCTGCGTGAGCCGGCGATCTTCGCGCCCGCGCGTGCGCTTGACCGCGTGCGCTGGCGACTGCTCGGCGGCCGGCGGGCGCCGCGGCCGCCGCTGCGTGTCGACGCGCATGGCGAGCT
>JBOGYT010000070.1:0-7410 GCA_050696955.1 Solirubrobacteraceae bacterium
GCCGAACCGCGGATCGATGTCCATGTAGTCGGCGACGTCGTAGCCGCCGTCCGCGAACGGCGACGGGTAGACCGGCGACAGCCACAGCGCGTCGGCGCCGAGATCGGCGATGTGGTCTAGCCGCCGCGCGACGCCCCGCAGGTCGCCCTCGCCGTCGCCGTCGGAGTCCTGGAAGGAGCGCGGATAGACCTGGTAGACGACGGCGTCGCGCCACCAGGGAGGGTCCGTCGCCATCTAGAGGGCCACTAGTAGCTGAGCGACACCGTCCGGCCCTCGACGAAGTCATCCCACGAGTTCGTGATCTCGTCGATGAGCGCCTCCGGGACGGGGGCGTCCGTGGTGAGGACCATGACGGCGTGGTCGTGCTCGCCGTTCTTCGGGGAGTGGCCGACGGCGGCCGAGCCGATGTTGATGCCCTGCTCGCCGAAGATCGTGCCGATGCGGCCGATGATGCCGGGGACGTCCTTGTAGCGAAACAGCGTGACCCACGGCTCGATCTGGATGTTGAAGCGCTGCCCCCACGCCTGGAGCAGGTGCGGGCGGTGGCGACGGCCGAGCGTCGTGCCGACGACGGTCGTGCGGGCCTCGCCGCAGACGACCGTGACGCGGACCAGGTCGGTGAAGTCGTGCGCCGTCGTGCTCTTCATCTCGTAGATGCGGATCCCCCGCTCCTCGGCGACCGCGGGCGCGCTGACCTCGTTGATCGCCTCCTCCGTGCGGCCCGCCAGCGCGCCGAGCAGCACGGCGACGCCCAGCGGCCGCGTGTCGCGCTCGGCGATCCGGCCGAGGCACTCGATCTCGATGCGGTCGACCGAGCCGCATTCCGCGAGCGCCGTCCCGAGGCGCCCGAGCTGGCGGCACAGCGGCAGGAACGGACCGAGCAGCTCGCGGTCCTCGGCGGAGATCGACGGAACGTTGACGGCCGTCGTGACGCTGCCGCCGTCCAGCGCGGCGACGATCTGCTCGGCCGCCTGGTAGCCGGCGCGGTCGGTGGCCTCGGCGGTCGAGGCCCCGAGGTGCGGCGTCACGATGACGTTCGAATACCCGAAGAGCGCGTGCTCGGTGATCGGCTCCACGTCGAAGACGTCGAGCGCCGCGCCCGCGACCTTGCCGCTGTCCAGCGCGGCCTGCAGGTCCGCATCGACGATCAGCGAGCCGCGGGCGACGTTCAGGATCCGCACGCCGTCGCGCATGCGGGCGAAGGCCTTCGCGTTGAGGATGCCCTCCGTCTCGGCCGTGTTGGGCAGGTGGACCGAGAGGAAGTCCGCGCGCTCGTAGACGCCGTCCGGGGTGTCGGTCTTCTCGACCCCGAGGTCGCGGTAGCGCTCGGCCGCGACGTATGGGTCGTAGGCGATAACGTCCATGCCGAACGCCCGCGCGCGCTGCGCGACGAGCTGGCCGATGCGCCCGAAGCCGAGGATCCCGAGCGTCTTGTCCATGAGCTCGACGCCCGAGAACGACGAGCGCTCCCAGCGTCCCGCCGTCAACGAGCCGTGCGCCTGCGGGATGTTGCGCGCGAGCGCGAGCAGGAGCGCCAGCGTGTGCTCGGCGGCCGTCACCACGTTCGACTTCGGCGCGTTGGCGACGACGATGCCGCGCTTCGTCGCGGCGGCGACGTCGACGTTGTCGATCCCCACGCCCGCCCGCGCGACCGCGCGGAGCTTCGGCGCCTTGGCGATGAGGTCGGCGTCGAGCTGCGTCGCGGAGCGGATGAGGATGGCGTCGTACTCGCCGATGCGCGCCTCGAGCTCCTCGCGCGACCAGTCGTAGCCGAGGTCGACGTCGAAGCCGGCGGCGCGCAGCACCTCGACACCGGGTTCGCCGATCTTCTCCGTGACGAGCACGCGGCGCGACATCACAGCTTCTTGACGACCCAGTCGATGCACTTCGTCAGCGCCAGCACGTCGCCGGGCTCCACCGCCGGGAACATCGCGACGCGCAGCTGGTTGCGCCCGAGCTTGCGGTAGGGCTCGACGTCGACGACGCCGTTGGCCCGCAGGGTCGCGGCGACCTCGGCGGCGTCGACGGACGATTTCAGGTCGATCGTCCCGACGACGAGCGAGCGCTTGGCGGGGTCGGCGACGAACGGCCGCGCGTACGCGGACTCGGCGGCCCAGCCGTAGAGGTACTCAGACGAGGTCGTCGTCCGCGCGACGCACCAGTCCAGCCCGCCGTGGGCGAGCATCCACTCGACCTGCTCGGCGAGCATGATGAGCGTCGCGAGCGCGGGCGTGTTGAGCGTCTGCTCCTTGCGCGAGTTCTCGAGCGCGGTGGCGAGCGACAGGAACTCCGGGATCCAGCGCTCCGACGCCGCGATCTCCTCGATGCGCGCGATGGCGGCCGGGCTGAGCAGCGCGAGCCACAGCCCGCCGTCGGAGCCGAAGGCCTTTTGCGGCGCGAGGTAGTAGGCGTCGGCCTGGGCGATGTCGACGGGCAGCCCGCCCGCCGCCGACGTCGCGTCGACGAGCACGAGCGCGTCGCCTGCGTCCGCGGGCCGGCGCACGCCGACCATGACGCCGGTCGATGTCTCGTTGTGGGCCCACGCGAGGACGTCGGCGCTCGGGTCGGCGACCGGCTCGGGCGCGTCGCCGGGCTCGGCGCGCACGACGATCGGCTCGGCGAGGAACGGCGCTCGCTCCGTGACCGTGGCGAACTTGCCCGAGAACTCGCCGTAGGCGAGGTGCAGCGCCCGCTCGCGCACGAGGCCCAGCGCGGCCGCGTCCCAGAACGCCGTCGTGCCGCCGTTGCCGAGCGCGACCTCGTAGCCCTGCGGGACGCCGAACAGCTCCTCGAGCCCGGTACGCACCCGCGCGACGAGGGAGCGGACGGGCTCCTGGCGGTGCGACGTGCCCATGAGCGTCGTCGCCTGCTCGGCCACGCGGGCGACCTGATCGGAGCGCACCTTCGACGGCCCGCTGCCGAACCGGCCGTCGGACGGCTTGATCGCTGAGGGGATTTCGAGCCGCGTGCTCGTCGTCATGGGCAGACGTCCTGCGTCGGCGGGATAAGCAACTGTGCGTGCCCAGGCGTGCGGCGGCGACGGACTCCGCCGCTCCCCGGTGGTGAGCTCCACCCGAACGCCAGTTGCGGCGGCCCGGTGAGTCTACCGAGCGGCCGGACGGGCGACCTCGTCGACGTTCGGCGCCCGGAGGCGGCCCCGCCCCACCCGGAGCGTCGATGTCGGATGTTCCTCGCCATGCGGGGAGAATCCGACATCCGTGGCCAACTGACCGCTCCGCTACTCGTGCCAGTCCGTGTCGATCCAGTCCATCATCGAGCGCAGCTCCTTGCCGGTGCTCTCGACGGAGCTGGCGGCCTGCTCGGCGCGCATGCGCTTGAAGTTCTCCTGGCCGGCGCGGTTCTCGGCGATCCACTCGCGGGCGAAGTCGCCGGACTGGATGTCGGCGAGGATCTTGCGCATGGCCTCGCGGGTCTCGTCGGTGATGACCTTCTTGCCGCGCGTGTAGTCGCCGTACTCCGCGGTGTTGGAGATCGAGTAGCGCATGCCCGCGAGGCCCTTCTCGTACATGAGGTCGACGATGAGCTTGAGCTCGTGCAGGCACTCGAAGTACGCCATCTTCGGGTCGTAGCCGGCATCGACGAGCGTCTCGAATCCCGCCTGCACGAGCTCCGAGGCGCCGCCGCACAGCACCGCCTGCTCGCCGAAGAGGTCGGTCTCCGTCTCGTCTTTGAACGAGGTCTCGATGACACCGCCGCGCGTGCAGCCGATCCCCTTCGCGTAGGCGAGCGCGAGCGCGAGCGCGCTGCCGGAGGCGTCCTGCTGGACGGCGACGAGGCCGGGCACGCCCGAGCCCTCGAGGTACTGCCGGCGGACGAGATGCCCCGGTCCCTTGGGGGCCACGAGCGCGACGTCGACGCCGGGCGGCGGCTGCACCTCGCCGTAGTGGATCGAGAAGCCGTGGCTGAACAGCAGCAGGTTGCCCTCGCCGACCCCGTCGCGGACGGCGCCCTCGTAGGCGTCGCGGTGCAGCTCGTCGGGTACGAGCATCATGACGACGTCGCCGCGGCTCGCGGCGTCGGCGATCGGCAGGACCTCGAGCCCGTGGTTGGAGGCCTTCTCGGCCGAGCTCGATCCCTCGCGCAGGCCGACGACGACGTCGACGCCAGAGTCTGAGAGGTTCAGGGCGTGGGCGTGGCCCTGCGAGCCGTAGCCGATGATCGCGACGGTCTTGCCGTCGAGGAGCGTGAGGTCAGCATCGTCGTCGTAGTACATGGCGAGGATCCTATGTGGCCGCGGACGCCTACGCCGTCGCCGCGGCGACATGCGTGCGGCCGGGCAGCGCGACGCTCCCGTCCTCGGTCACGTACTCGGCCAGCCGCGCGTCGATCGCGTCGCGCAGGTCGTCGCGCTGGGCCGGCGTGAGCCCGCCGACCTGCGCGCGCAGGCGCGGCGACAGGTCGAGCTGCGTGTCCCACCAGTGGTCGAGGTCGTCGTAGCGAAAGACGACGTCGAGCGGCTCGACCTGGATCTCCGTGAAGCCGGCGTCGGCGAGAAGCTCCTCGATCCGCTGCGGGTCGCGGAACCCGAACATGCCCGGCTCGTCGGGATCCGGCGGCTCGGCCGCGCCCATCCGGATGAGCTCCTCTCGGGGGACGGACGCCCACGGGTTCTCGGCCGGATCGGCCCAGGCGGCGAGGGCGACGCGACCGCCCGGACGTAGCACCCGGCGGGTCTCGCGCAGCGCTGCCCCCGGGTCGGCCAGCAGCATGTAGACCCAGCGCGCGAGCACGCCGTCGACCGCGGCGGCCGGCAGGTCGATCCACTCCGCGTCGATCGTGCGGAACTCGACGTTCTCGACGCCGAGCTCGCCGGCCCGGGCGCGCGCCTGCTCGATCATCGCCTCCGCCACGTCGCTGGAGATCAGCGTGCCGCCCGGCTCGATGAGCTCGGCCGCGAGAAACCCGGTATCGCCGGGACCGGCGGCGAGCTCGAGCACGCGATGGCCCGGCTGCGGCTCGATCGCGTCGACGAGCCACGCCGAGACGGGCTGCCCGGCACGCTGGATCTCGCGGCGCCGCTCACCCCAGCCGGGCGCGGCGCGCTCCCAGCTGTCGAGGTTGGACTGGCGGAAGGCGGAGGGGTCGAACGGCATGTGGGCGACCCCTCCGCCGCGCCTACCTGATCGTGAACCTGATGTTCCGCTTGGCCTTCGGCGCAGCGTTGCCGAACATGTTCGTCTTGTCGAGGCCGTAGACGATCGCGCGGTACGTGCCCTTGGAGAGCTTGATCGACTTGCGCACGGTGTACGCCCACGTGCCGTTGCTCTTGAGCTTGATCGTGAGGACGATCGGCTGGCTGCACGACCTGCGCCGCAGTCCCAGCTTGGGATCGAGCCAGCGGCAGCGCTTCGTCGACGCCTGGCTGCCCTCGATGACCGTCGTCGTGCCCGGGTTGGCCGTCTTCTCGACGGTCATGAAGACCCGCGCGACGCCCGACTTGTCGGCGGCGGCGCCGGTGAACCTGATCCGCGTGCGCTTCTTCGTCTTGACCTTGATCTTGACCTTCTTGCCGTTGCGCGTGACCGTCTTGGTCTTCCGTACGAACTGGAAGATCTTCTGCTTGTTCTTCGGCTTCGTGATGACGACGGCGGGCGCGGTGCCGTCGATGACCGTCAGCGTCGTCGACGCCACGGCGCTCGCGGCGCCCTCGCCGTCGACGACGGTGAGCCTCGCGGTCCTCGGGCCCTCGCCCTTGTAGGTGTGGCTGACCGTCGGAGCGGCGGTCGTCTGGGTCGCGCCGTCACCGAAGTCCCACCTGTAGGAGGCGATGCTGCCGCCCGGCTGATCCTTCGAGCCGCCGCCGTCGAACACGACCGGCTGACCGTCGCGCGGGACCTGAGTCTTCACGGCGATCGCCGCCTTGGGCGCGGTGTTGACGTACTCGTCGGCGCCGAGGTCGGTCGGCGCGGTCGAGCGGTCCTGGCCGTCGACGTCGGTCGTCGACTCGCCGGCGGCGGGAGCGCTGCCGGCGTTGATCGCCGGCGAGCCCGGCTTGAGGCGGAAGTTGCTGTTCTGCGGGTCGGCGAAGATGAGGTTGCGATCGCCGGCCTCGATGTTGGCCCCCGTGGGCGTCAGCGTCGCGGCCGACAGGGCGCCCGGCACGCGGTTGTTGGTCAGCGTGATCGAGTTCGTGTAGGTCGCCGAGACGTTGCCGCCGAGACCGATCGGCAGGGCCTGCAACAGCAGCCCGCTGGTCGAGCCCGCCGCCGTGAGGTGGAACGCCTGGATCGAGATGTCGCCGGGTAGGAGGCCGGTGGCGACCGCGGCGACGCCCGCGTTGCCGCCGTTCACGAGCGTCGACTCCAGCCGCAGCGCCTTCGCCCCGGCGTCGGTCGAGTTGACCCGCACCGCGCTGCTGGTGCCGTTGCCGTTGCCGGTGATGACGACGCTGCGCACGATCTTGTTGGCCGTGCCGGCGGTGAAGAGGATCCCGTGGCTGCCGGCGCTGAACGCGACGACGTCGCGCACCTCCAGGCCCGCGGTCCCCGCCGTGGTGATGGCCGGCGCGCCACCGGTCTGGCTGATCGTCATGTTGCGCACGAGGCCGCCGCCGGCGGCGGCGAACGACACCGAGCCGTTGACGACGACGCCGGGGCCGGTTCCGGCGATCGTCAGGCCCGAGTTGTCAAACGGCGTCGTCACCCCGGCGTGCTGCCCGGGGCTGACGTTGACCGTGTCGCCGTTGCCGACGGCGCCGACCGCGTCCTGAAGCGTCCCGCACGTCAGGTCGGGATCTCCGCAGCTGCCGCCCCCGGGGACGACGACGTAGGTCGCCGCCTGCGCGGCGACCGGTGCGGCGAGCGCCGCGAGCGCCGCGACGGCAATGGTCAATGTGACACGGCGACCCGGGCGTGACATCTAATCCTCCAAGAAGCGGCGCAGTAGCTTTCCAGACGGGGTTCTCGGCAACTCCGCGACAAAGCTGAAGGCCTTCGGCACTTTGTATCCGGCCAGACGGACACGACAATAACCCGCCAGCTCCTCGCCCGTTGCGGTCGCGGACGGGTGGATGACGACCGTCGCGACGACGCGCTCCCCCCACTCCGGGTCGGCGGCGCCGTGGACCGCCGCCTCGGCGACGGCGGGATGCGATTCGAGCACCGCCTCGATTTCCGCGGGCGCGACGTTCTCCCCGCCGGTGACGATCGTGTCGCCGGCGCGCCCGGCGACCGTCAGGTTGCCCGCGTCGTCGAGCGCGCCCTCGTCGCCGGTGTGCAGCCAGCCATCGGCGCCGGCCGCGCCCGGAGCGACCGTCGGGCCGGCGACGAGGATCTCGCGACCGCGCCCGATCGCCACGCGCGTGCAGAAGAGCGCGGGCCCGCCCGTTGTCACCTGTGAGCAGGCCTCGGTGAGGCCGTAGGTCGCGACGGTCGGCACGCCCGCCGCCGC
>JBOGYT010000071.1:0-3978 GCA_050696955.1 Solirubrobacteraceae bacterium
GCGCAGTCCCATCCCGGCCGCCGCGGCGGCCTCGGCCAGGATCTCCGGATCGTCGAGATCGAAGCCGCCGCAGAACGCCAGCCGGCTCGCGGCGAGCACGAACGCGCCGCCACGACCGGCCTCGGCCGCGAGCGACGCGACGCGCATCGCGCCCGGCACGGCGTACGGTCGGCGCTCCTCGGACCACACCAACGGCAGGCGCAGCAACCGCGCGCGCGCAGCCACCGCACCCCAGGCGCCGTCGCCGCTCAACTCGCCGCAGTGCAGCGCCGCCGCGCAGGCCGGCCGCCACTCCAGGCCGGCGAAGAGCCGCTCGGCGCGTTCGGCCGCGAGGTACGTATACGGCGATGCGAGGTCGAAGAACAGCGTCGCGCGCCCCGGCACCGCGACCGCGGCCACGTTCCGACGGCGGCGATCGGCGCGATGGCGCTCCAGCGATGTAACTGTTCCCACGACGAACACAACGCGGGAGCCGGCGAAAACTAGCGCCGCCTTTCGCACGGCTTTGGTGTCCGTAAATGCCAAAAGGCGGCGCATTGCCCAGCTATCTGGGGAGCTCGTACTATCTTCCGACCATCGCTGCGGGCCAGATGGGACCCTGACGCCCGTCAGGCCACCCCACATCCCGGCGAGGAGGAGTCCGTTGCCCGTCACCCCACCTCAGAAACGTCACCCGTACAACCAGTGGGCACCGGACGCCCGGGCGCTCGATCTCGTCGGCGACAAGTGGACGCTGCTGATCGTTCGCGACCTCTCCGCCGGCCCACGCCGCTTCGTCGAGCTGCAGCGCGTGCTGCCCGGCATCTCCACCGAGCAGCTGCGATCGCGCCTGAACCGCATGGTCGCCGACGGCCTCGTCACGCGCCAGCGCTACCGCGAGGTGCCGCCGCGCGTCGACTACGAGCTGACCGAGCGATCGAAGGAACTGCTGCCCGTGCTCGGCGCTCTCGCGCGTTGGGGTCACGACTGGGTCTGGACCGCACCGCGCGACGGCGAGGCGATCGACGTCGGCGCGATCCTGCGCATCTGCCCCGGGCTCGTGCATCCGCCGCGGGGCGTCGCCGGCGTGGCCGAGCTGAGCGTCCGCCTGCCCGACGGCTCGACGCGCTTCTACACGCTGACCGCCGGCCGCGGCGCGGTGACGATCGTCGAGCGCGAGGCGCCCGAGGCAGACGCGCGCGTACGGGGATCGGAGCGCGACTGGATCGATGCGCTCGGACCGGGTGCGTCGCGCGACGGGCTGAGCATCGAGGGCGACAAGCGGCTCGCGGGCGTCCTGCTCGACGGATTCGCGCCTGCGGTGGCCGACCGCGCCGCCGAGGTCGCGTAGCGGGGGTACCTGCCACAGCATCGGCGCACCTGGGTAGGGTTTAGTCCGTCGCGGGCGCTGCCGATGTTTTGCGTGCCCCCCGGATCCCTCCGAAAGGAAGCCAGAGTGTTCCGCCGCTCCGCCGTACCGTTGCTTGCTGCTCTTGCCGTGCTCGCCGTGCCCGCCGCCGCACCCGCGGCGACGAACATCTCGGTCGGTATCGGCGACCAGAGCTCGCAGATGTTCGGCAATCCCCTCTACGAGGCACTGGCGTTGAAGAAGACCCGTTACTTCATCGAATGGAACGCGATCGACCAGCCGCAGGAGCTGGCCAAGGCCGTTGCGTTCGTCCAGGCGGCGCGTGCAAGCGGTGTCAAGACGTTTATGCACATCTCGACGGACGACATCAACTCCCAGCCGCGCAGGCCGCTGCCGAGCGTGAGCGCCTACCGCAAGAAGGTCAAGGCGCTCTACCAGGTCTTCAAGCCGCTCGGCGTCAAGGAGTGGGGCGCCTGGAACGAGGCGAACCACAAGTCCCAGCCGACGACGAAGAACCCCAAGCGCGCGGCTCAGTTCTTCCTGCAGATGCGCAAGTTCTGCAAGGGCTGCACGATCGTCGCGCTCGACGTGCTCGACCAGGCGGGGGTCCAGACCTACATCAAGCGCTGGTACAAGGGCCTCGGCAAGAAGAACGCCAAGAAGGCAAAGATCGTCGGGATCCACAACTACTCCGAGGTCAACCGCAAGATCAAGAAGGGAACGAAGAAGTTCCCCGGCACCAAGCGGATCATCGACGCCGTCCGCAAATCCAACCGCTCGGCGAAGTTCTGGTACACGGAGACCGGCGGGCTCGTGACGCTCGGTAGCGGCTTCCCGTGCAACGTCGATCGGGCGGCCAACCGCCTGAAGTTCATGTTCTCGCTCGCGAAGAAGCACAAGAAGTTCATCAAGCGCCTGTACACGTTCAACTGGACGCCGACGCCGGATTGCGCGGTCGCGCGCTTCGACGCCGGCCTCATCAACCCCGACGGCAGCCCCCGGCCGGGCTACAGCGTCATCCAGAGCCAGCTGAAGAAGTTCAAGAAGTAGCCGGACCGCCCGGCGCGCGCCTGGGATGATTCCCGGCGCGCGCCCGGGTGGCCCAATCGGTATAGGCGGGCGGCCTTAAAAGCCGCTGCTCGCAAGAGCGTGCGGGTTCGAATCCCGCCCCGGGCACTCGCGGCCTGTCCCTGAGAGATGCATGAGAGGCGGCGCCGGCCCCGAGGGACGCCGGTTACCCTCCGGGAAACCTCGGAACTTCACGTCCGCTCCGGGGTTTCAACGTCGCCGGCCGAGTAGGCCCGCGTTTCCCGTGGAAGTCTCAGCACTCAAGCAGGCAGCGCCGATCGCTCTGCGGGGTCCAACCCCGCTGCTGCGCCTGCAGTCCGACGAGCGGCTCATCGTGCTCGTCCGGCGCGGCAACCACGCCGCGTTCGAGGCGCTCGTCGGCCGCTACCAGGCGCGCCTGCTCGCGTTCTGCCGCCACATGCTCGGCTCGCGCGAGGACGCCGAGGACGTCTTGCAGGAGGTCTTCGCGGCGTCGTTTCACGCGATCGTCGCCGACGACCGGCCCATCAACGTGCGCCCGTGGCTGTACCGGATCGCGCGCAACCGCTCGCTGAACCACCTGCGCCGCACCCAGGCGATCGGCGTCGACTCGATGGACGTGCATTTCTCGGAGGCGGGAACGACGACCGCCGACAAGGTCCACAAGCGCGAGGAGTTCCGGCTGCTCATCGCCGACGTCCAGGAGCTGCCCGAGTCGCAGAAGACCGCCCTGCTGCTGCGCGAGATCGACGCGCTCTCCTACGAGCAGATCTCCGAGGCGATGGAGACGACGATCCCGTCGGTCAAGTCGCTGCTCGTGCGGGCGCGCGTGTCGCTCGCCGAGGCCGCTGAGGCGCGCCAGCTCACGTGCGAGGACGTGCGCGAGGAGCTCGGCGAGGTCGCCGAGGGGCTGCGGCGCTCGAGCGCGCCCGCCCGCCGCCACCTGCGCACGTGTGAGCGCTGCCAGTGCTTCAAGACCCAGCTGCGCAGCACGAACCGCGCGCTGGCGGCGATCTTCCCGGTAGCTCCGCTGCTGCTCATCAAGAAGGCCCTCCTCGCGCAGTTCGGCATGACCGCATCGGCCGGCGCCGGCAGCGCCGCCGGCACGGCGGCGGCGGGCGTCGCGGCGACGAGCGGGACGACGGCGATGACCGCGGGCATCAGCACGATCGCGACGAAGACCGCGGCGGGACTCGCCGCGGCGGCGATCGTCACGGCGGGCGCCGTGGAGGTCAAGCAGGTGCAGAAGTCGCCGTCGCGCGCAGCGGTTGTCGCCACGGCTCCGGCCGCCGCACCGGCCGCGCCCGAGGTCGTGGCGTCGCTTCCGCAGCCAACCACCGAGTCCACGCCGGCGATCGCCGACGAACCGAAGGCCGACAAGCCCGCGGCCGAGGACGAGGCGCCGAAGGAGCCGGGGGCCCCGGACGCCGTGACCGCCCCGGAGACCGGCGACCCCGCCACGACGGGGGATCTGGCGGCGGCGAGCACCGACCCGGCCGGGCTCGTGATCGAGACCGCCGGCGGTCCGCCGCAGGAGACCGGCGGCATGGCCGGTCCCGTCGAGGCGGCGCCCGAGGCCAAGC
>JBOGYT010000072.1:0-22601 GCA_050696955.1 Solirubrobacteraceae bacterium
GTCGTGGCCGGCGTCGTGGCGGGGTTCGGCCACTGGTGGATGGCGCCGGCGGCGCTCGCGCTCGGGCTCGCGGTCCTGCTCGGCGCGCGCCACCTGATCGAGCGCTTCGCCCACCGGCCCATCGTGCGCGGGCTCGCGGTCCTTGCCGACCGTCGGCGGCGGCGCATGCTGCTCGCGCTCGTGACGGCGATCGCGGCGCTGACCGCGGGACGGGTCTGGCTCGTGCTCGTCGTGTGCGGGCTGCCGCACGGGTTCGGCGAGGTCGCGTGGGTCTTCGCGACGCTCGGCACCTTCGGCCTGCTGCCGATCGGGCCGAGCGCCCCGGCCGGGGCGACGCTGGCCGCGCTCGGGACGTCGAGCGTCGGCGGCGCCGTCGCCGCCGGCCTGCTGCTCTCCGTGTCGTCGATCGCGGCGGTGGTGATCTACGGGCTGGCCTGTGTGCGACCGCGCACACCCAGGATGCCGGCGCCGTGTCATCTTGGATGGTCGATGCTCCACACGCTGCCCAATGGCACACGCGTTCGCCTGCGCTTCGTCGAGTCCCGTGACAAGGCGCTCCTGGCAGCGGGCATGACCGCGCTGTCGGCGCGCTCGCGCCGCCAGCGGTTCCTCGCGCCCAAGTCGCAACTGACGGCCGACGAGCTGCGCTACCTGAGCGAGGTCGACGGCCACGACCACGTCGCGCTCGTCGCCGTGCTCGAGCAGGACCCGTCCGTGCTGGTGGGCGTCGCGCGCTTCGTCCGCGACCCGGAGCGTCCGGACGAGGCCGAGGTCGCGATCACCGTCGGTGATCCCTGGCAGGGCGCCGGGATGGGCCGGCGGCTGGGCGAGGCGCTCGCCGACGCGGCCCGCAGTCGCGGCGTTCGCCGGTTCACCGCCACGCTCCTGGGCTCGAACGCCGCCGCCCACGCGCTGTTCGCGTCGATCTCACGCCGCGTCACGACGCAGCACACAGCAGGGATAGCCGATCTCGTGGCCGAGCTCGAGACAGCCGAGCACCGCACGGCGGCCTGACCCCAAAAAGACCCGCGCAGCGCCGCGTTTCCGGTCAGAGTCGCCCTCTGGACGAGGCTAGAATTGGAGCATGACGCTTACCACCACAGGCATGGTGCCGCTGGGCTACGGCAAGTACGTCCGGGCGGACGAGATCGTCGCCATCGTGCCGATCGAAGACGGCGACCGGGGCGACGGCCGGCGCACGTACGTGCACACCGAAGGCCTGCTCGAACCGCTCGTCGCCTCGCGGTCCCACAAGGCGATCCTTGCCGACATGGACAAGGCGCTGACGGCACCCGACGCGCCGCACCGCCGCCGCCTGTTCGCCCGTCGCCTGCCCGACGATCCGCGGCGCCGCCAGATCGCCTGATCACCCAGCCGGCCCAGCCTCCGTCTTCAGACACGGCTTGACGTCCACGATCGGCGTCCCGTTCACCGCTTCGAGATCGCTGACGCGCACGCGCCGGCCATCGACCGCGAGGACACGCACCGTGTGTACGCCGATCGGGTTGGGCCGGCCCGGCGAGCGCGTGCTGAACACGCCTCGCTGTGGCACCGCCACGTCGCCGCGGGGGTGGACGCGCAGGACGTCGCGGCGGGCGAGGTGAAGCCACGTCAGCACGATGAGCGACTCGCCCTCGCTGATGTCGCGCAGACCGTCGAGCACGCCGGCGTCGAAGATTAGCCAGGCATCGGGCGCCCCCTCGTCCCCCTGCTTGGGTGCGGTCGCCGGATCGGCGAGCACGGACTCGACGTGCCCGATCGGCCGCAGCTCGAAGTCGATGGTGTCCATGAGCGTGATTACGCGTCGTGTGAAACCGGGTGCACGCGATCCATGCGCCGGGCCTCGTCCCAGAAAGCGATGACCATCGGCACGAACACGATGAAGTTATACGTGTAGTGCAGGTAGGGACGATCGAGCGGCGTGCCGATCAGCCCATGGTCGCCCAGGATGCCGGCCGCGCCGCCCGACAGGTAGACCGTGTGCTCGCCGACGTAGAGCGAGAAGAGGTAGAAGTGTTCGACCTGGTGCATGCTCGCGGCGGCGAACGCGACCCACAGCCACGCGTTGCGCGCCTTGAAGATGATCGCCAGCAGGCCGAGGCTGATCCACAGGGTGGTGTCGGTGACGAAGTGGACCGTCTCGAAATCCAGCTGCCCGATGGCGCCGTGCGAGCGGGCGAACGAGCCGCCCGTCGCCAGTAGCTGGCCCACCTGCGTCGAGTGCTCGACCATGTGCAGGAGCTGCAGGACGACGAGCAGGCCGAAGCAGGCGAAGACGGCGTCGCGGGCGTACCTGATCCTGCCCTCGATCGCGACGAACGCCAGCCACGGCGCGAGGATCGTCAGCCACGCGAGCCACAACGGCGCGCCGAGGGCGAACGACACCGCGGCCGCCGCCAGCGTCCAGGCCGCCGCCAGCCGCACCCATCCTGCGGGGACCCGCTCGAGATGCAGCGAACGCGGGATTCGCGGCAGGTCCGCCTGCGCGGGTGCGCTCACCGCAGGCGGCGCGACCGGGCTGACAGCCTCGGGCTCGCTCGCGCGGCGGCGCAGGGCGGTCCGTACGACGAACAGCGTGCCGGCCGCCACGACGAGTGCCGCGATGATGGCCTCGGGCCAGTGCTGGTTGGCCTCCTCGCGCGTGAGCAGCGGCCCGAGCACGGGCACGTTGACGACCATGTAGGCGAGGAACACGGCCGTGACCTCGGTTACCACCGCCACGCCCATGAGGCGCCGGTCGACCACCCATCGGCGGGGAGGCGGGGCGACGCGTCCGGCTTCAGCCGCGCTTGATTGCACGGCTCTCCTCGAGCGGGGCGGCGCTGAAGGCGATCAGCACGGTCGGACACCAGATCACGACGGTGCGCACCCCGTCTGCAGTGGTCGTCGCCGGCAGGACCTTGTTGTAGCTGCCAAGCGTCGAGCGGAGGGGCCCGGCGTCCGAGTAGCGCGACTGCCTCGCCTGGAGCGTGGAGGTGACGTTGCGCGCGCGGCTGAGCCACAGCCGCAGCCCCGGGCTCGGCGACGTGTAGAAGTTCTCGAAGCGCAGCGCGAGCCGCCCGTTGGCCAGCCGGTAGAGCGAGACCGTCCCCTCACCGTGCTTCTGGATCGGGTGAAAGCGACCGCGGGCGAGCAGCGCGCGCGGCGTCATGCCGGCCAGGGGCGGCTCTTCCAGGGCCGTGTCCACCTGCTGGCGAACGATGACCCGCCAGGGCCCCGACGCGCTGACCTGCAGGTTGCCCGCCCCGTGGCCCGTCGAGCTCTCGACCCCGACGTCGGGACAGCTGCTCGTCGCCAGCGCCGCTGCCTCCTGCGACGGACGCCCTACGGCGACCCGAAACTCGCCCGCGGTGCAGCTCCAATCGGCCTTCCACTGCACGGCGCGGTTCGCGATGGCGAACGACCGCTCGGCCGGTCCGTTTCCGGTGAAGGTGGCGACCCGCTCCCAGCGCGGCTGCGCGCGGGGCTCGTCGCGCCGGCCGGAGTCACCGGCGATCGACCGAAACGGCGACGGCTCGGAGGTCGTGTCCTCGTGACCTCCCATCGCCATGACGGTGCCGATGCCGAGTGGGAGGGCGACGACGAGGAACGCGACCGGCAGCGCCAGCTTCCGGATTGTCGCTGTCAGCGGCCGTTCCTGGCCGGGCATGGCACCTCCCGCGGACCTAAGGTCACGAGTCCTATAGTCATCCGACAGAATACCGGATTTCGGTGCGGCCCATCACAAGCGGCGCGGCCCGCGGCGATTGGGGCGCCACGGACCGCGGTCCGCGTTGGCCGGCGTCGCGTGCACGCCGGTGGGAGGAGAAGCACAGCTATATATGACGCAGACATATAGCGGTGTCAAGTCCCGCGGTGCGACTAGTGGGTCTTGAGGTGACGTTGGACGTGGAACCGGGAGACGCCGGCGCCGCTGGGCAAGGACGCAGGGAGCATGCAATGGCAGCGCCATTGCTGGGACCGAGGACGTAGCCCGGCGGCGATCGGCGTCCGTGGTTCCGCGTCCAATGTTTCCTCAGGGCCCGCTAGTAGCTACTGCACGATCCGCTCGCCGCAGCGCGCGAGGAATCGGCTGAGCAGGGCGCGGGTACCGCGCAGATCCTCCCTCGCCAGGCCAAGCTGCTCGGATCCCGCGAACGTCAGGCCGTACGTGCCGCCCGCGCAACGTATCGCGGCCGCGTCGTCTGCCCACACGAACCCCACACGCTCCAGCTCCTGCAGCGCCCGGTCGACGCGAGCCGGGTCCTCGGCCGGGAGGCCCAACCGGCGCATCCGGTCGCACAGCTCCTGCCAGCCCGCCGGACCCTCGTTCAGCACGAGCAGCAGACACGCGCACCCGAAGTGCTCGGGCAGATCCAGTCCTGTCGCGGCGGTCGACCGTGCCCACTCGACGCGCCGCGAGGACACGCGCTACTCGATCGTGCTGGCTCGCAGCTCGGCGAGCTCCTCGCGGTACGGGTCGCCCAGCTCCTCGAGGAACTCGCGCGTGGCGCGCGCCTCCCGCTCGTCGATCTTCGACATCGCAAAGCCGACGTGGATGAGCACCCAGTCGCCGATGGCGACGGCGTCCTCGGTCTCGGCGAGCAGCCCGACGTTCACGTTGCGCCGGACGTTGGCGACCTGCGCCTTGGCGATGTGCAGATCCTCGTCGACCCATTCGACGATCTGTCCTGGGATGGCTAGGCACATGCCGGCGCGCTCCGTCGATCAGTAATTGGAGAAGACATTCGTCGGTTCGACGGGGGCAGAGGGCTCGCCGTCGCTGGTGCCGCCGCCACCCAGCCGCTGCTCGAGGCGGTTGACGCAATCGGCGAGTGCCGCCTGCCCGGCCGCGAGGTCCTCGCTGATCTCGGCGACGATGGCCTCGAGGCCGTCGGTCTGCTCGACGGTATCGTCGACCGCCCCGAGGATCGTGACGAGCTGCATGTGGGTCCTCCGCAACTCGACGACGATCGCGATCAGGAAGAGGGCGATCGCCAGCACCGCGACCGCAACACCGATGAGCGTGACGACATGTTCGGGCTTCATCTGATTCTCCCTAACGGATCCGGTCGAGCGCCTGGCAGTACGCCACCACGCCGGCATTGACTTCCTTGACGAGCTCACGTGTTCTCGCGAGCTCCGCCGTCGCCTCGAGGTGGGGCCCGAAGAGGCCGCCGTGCTCGGCGATGTCGTCGGCGTAGGTGCGGATCTCCCTGATCGGGGTCAGGACGCTGATCAGGATCACGACGACCGCCGGGATGATCACCGCGACGAAGAGGAGGTTGCCGATCCACCAGAGCATCAGGACTGCACCCCCGTACGAATGCCTCGGTCGGCGAGCTGGTTGGCCATCTTGGCCAGTCCCGGAGCGACCTCGGCGATGTCGGCCAGCGCGGAGTTGACCTGTCCGATGTTCGACTCGACCGCGCGAAGCTGGCGCTCGACAGCGCGTGCGCCCCAAGCGACCTCCGCGAGGGTGCTTGAGATCGATCGCAGCCCGCGCGCGACGATCAGCAGGTAGATCGCGAGCACGACGACGAGCGCCACGATCTCGACGACGGTGAGGACGGTGAGCAGCGACTCGCTCATGACGCCACCCGCGTGTCGGTGGCCTCGGCCAAGAGCTTCTCGTGGCGCAGCAGCTCCTCGCGCAGGGCCCGGAGGATCGACGCGGTGCCGGCGAACTGGTACAGCCCGGTGGTGTTGATCGCCGTGCGCTTGGTGACCGTCCACAGATACGACACGCGGCCGTCGATGTCGCGCACGAGCGACCACAGGTACGTGAGCAGCACGATGACGACGAGAACGACGACCAGTCCGATCCCGAGGGCCACCATCCAGAGGACCCGCTCGTCAGAGGTTGTGTGCGTCATCTTCCTCCCTCCAGGAGCTCGCGGGCCTTCTGCGCGCTCCGCCAGATGCCGGTTGACGAAACGTTGATCTCCTGCACACGCCAGACCGGCTGCGTGTTCGAACGCGCCATGTCCATCGTCCCGATCCCATCCTGCGCCTGGTCACGGATACGGGCCGCGTAGGTGAGGATCAGCGCGACGAGAATCACGACGACAACGACGACCGTGAAACCGATCCCGATGCCGATCCAC
Source organism: Solirubrobacteraceae bacterium (assembly GCA_050696955.1). Taxonomy (GTDB): domain Bacteria; phylum Actinomycetota; class Thermoleophilia; order Solirubrobacterales; family Solirubrobacteraceae; genus CADCVQ01. The sequence goes on from JBOGYT010000072.1 coordinate 6,087, forward strand.
CAGCCGGTGAAGGACGCTGCCAAGGCCACGTCGGGTGCCTCCAGTACGAGAGAACGTTGTTGGCGAGACTAACAGAACAGTGTGTGTCTGGCACACATATTGTGCTCGTCAGCGGGTGAGTGGTCAAGCCGGGCGCAAAAGTCGCCCGGATGCAGCGACTCTATGAGCCCGCAGTGGCGCCGGCGAACGCCCGGCGATGCGGCCGCTGCGCGTTGAGACCGGCGATCAGGTGCGCCATCCCGGCGATCGCTCGCGGGTCGTGCCCCGGCACGAACTCGTCGATGAACGGCATCGCGGCCCGCATTCCGATCGCGAGCGGCTGCCGGTCGACCTCCATCGGCCTGGGGTTGATCCAGATGAGCCGTCGCGCCTGCAGCTGCAACCGGCGGACCTCGCCCGCGAGCACCTCCGGATCGCCGCGGTCCCACCCGTCGCTCACGACCAGCACGATCGCGCCGCGCGCGAAGCCGCGGCGCCCATAGCTGCGGTTGAACTCCGACAGCGCGCCGCCGATCCGCGTGCCGCCCGACCAATCCGGAATGGACGCGCGCGCATGTTCGAGCGCCCGCTCGAAGTCGTGGCCGTCGAGCGACTTCGTCAGCCGCGTCAGCCGCGTGGCGAACACGAACGCCTCGGCCTTGCGAGACGCTCCGACGGCGACCTTCAGCGACGCGAGCAGCACCCGCGAGTAGCGCTCCATCGAGCCCGAGACATCGCAGATGAACAGCAGCCGCCGGGGGACCCGCCGCGGCGCCGTGTATGCGATGCGAAACGCCTCGCCGTCGGTGGCCATCGACTTGCGCACCGTGCCGCGCACGTCGAAGCGGTTGCCGCCCGGCGACGAGCGCTGGCGCCGCGAGCGGCGCTCGGGCGCGGCTCGCTTGATCTCCTCGGCGAGCTGGCGCAGCGCCGACAGCTCGTCCTGCTGGTACTGCATGGTGTCGCGCTCGGTCAGCTCCTCGGTCGCGCTCCAGGCGACGAGGACGCCGACCTGCTGGTCGCTCGTCGCGTCCTCGCCGTCGGCGCTCGGTAGGTCCTGGTGAGCGCGCGTCTTGGAGCCGTCGAGTGCGACCTTCTCCTTCCCCTTGCCGCCGAACTGCGGCAGTGCCTCGCCGCCGTGATGCGAGCCGCCCATGCGGGGATCGCTCTCGCCGTGCTCGGATCCGCGCTGCCTCGGGATCAGCGGCATCGCGCGCCAGAAGCGGTCGAAGATGATCCGGTAGATCTCGATCTCCTCGGGGCACTTGACGAACGCGGCATGCCCGGCCCAGTAGAGGGCGTTCGGCGAGCGCACGTCGATCTCCCCGAGCGCCCGCAGATAGACGTTCTCGCTGTCGACGCTGGTGCACAGACCGCACGTCCGCAACGCGCGCGCAAACTCGACGGCGGCGTACAGGATCGCGTCCTCCGTCGGCCGCTCCGCGCCCGCCGGGACGTTCATGCGTACCCGCCTCCAATGCCCGGGCGCGATTGGTCCTGCGAGCGCGCGATGAGCCCGTCCAGCCCCTGGCCGCGGATGCGCTCGAGGTCGTCGCGTTCCTTGAGCAGCACGCCGAGCGTGCGGTCGGCGGTCGTGGCGTCGAGCTGCTGGCGCCCGAGCGCGTGGAAGCCCTCCAGCCAGTCGAGCGTCTCCCCCACGCCGGGCGCGCGGTACAGGTCGAGCCAGCGCAGGTCCTGCACGAAGGCACAGACCTGGCTGGCCAGATGCTGGCCGATGTGCGGCAGCCGGGCGCGGACGATCGCGATCTCGCGCTCGAGGTCGGGATGCTCGATCCAGTGGTACAGGCAGCGGCGCTTGAGCGCCTCGTGCAGGTCGCGTGTCCGGTTGGAGGTGATGATCACCACCGGCGGCGTCTCGGCCCTGTAGACGCCGACCTCCGGAATCGTCACCTGAAACTCGGACAGGAACTCGAGCAGGAAGGCCTCGAACTCGTCGTCGGCGCGGTCGAGCTCGTCGATGAGCAGCACCGCGCCCGGCTGCGCGAGCGCCTCGAGCAGCGGCCTGCGCAGCAGGAACTCCGCTGAGTACAGCTGCGTCGTCCCGCCGGCGCGCAGCTGCAGGAGCTGGCGCGGGTAGTCCCAGTCGTACAGCGCATGGTGGACGTCGATGCCCTCGTAGCACTGCAGGCGGATGAGCGGCATGTTCGTCGCGGCCGCCAGCGCCTTGGCGAGCTCGGTCTTGCCGACGCCCGGCTCGCCCTCCAGCAGCAGCGGCCGGCGGAGCTTGAGCGCGAGGAACACGACCGTGCCGAGCCCGTCATCCACGAGGTAGCGCTGGTTCGTCAGCGCCGCGCGCAGCTCGTCGATCGAGTTATAGCCAGGCATTGACCGTCTCCTCGACCTTCCGCACGGCGTCGGGCAGCGCGCGCTGCACGACCGGCGACAGGCCCTGGCACAACTCGTCGACGTCCTCGGGCTGGCAGCCGATGATCCTGACGCGATCGGGCAGGACGCCCATCGTCTTGGCCATCGACAGCACACGGTCGGGGTTGGCGAGGTGGACGTCGGGCACGTGGACACCTTCGCCGACCTCGGGCTCCAGGACGAACACCGTCCCCGGTGGCGCCCCCCGGTCGACCGCGTCGATCAGCACGAGCCCATCGCAGCCCGCCATCAACTCCTGCAGCAAGGCGACTCCTCCGATCCCGGTTTCCACGACCTCGGCCCCCTCGGGCAGATGACCCAGCAGCTCGGTGACGGCGGGCCCGAACCCGTCGTCGCCGCGTAGGAGGTTGCCGACGCCGGCGACGAGGATGCGGGTTGACCGCACGGCGGAGCCCGGCGGCGGGAACGTGAGGCTCACGCGACGTTCGCCGCGACGCGCATGACGCCGTCGCCGGAGACGGCGATCGGCACGACCGCCAGCGACGGCTGGCCCACCTCGTCGTCCGCGCGCTTGCCGGAGCGGGCATCGTACGCGCAGTTGTGCCAGGGGCAGACGAGCACGGTATCGGTGAGGCGGCCCCCGTCCAAGGGATTGCGACCATCCACGGGGCAGACGTTACGAAACGCGTAGGGCTCGCCGTCGACGTTGATGACGAGGATCTCGTTGTCATCGACCTGGGCGACCTTCATCTCGCCCGGCGGCAGGTCGGCGAACGCGCCCACGTCGACGAATACGGGGCGCTTGAGCTGCGCGATCTGCAGCAGCTCGCCGCCCCCGGCCGGAGGGTCGCTCGCGCGCGGGTCGACCCGCACCATCGGCAGGACGTTCGCCCCGTCGTCGGGCTCGCCCTCGGGCTCGTGCGCGACGATCTCCTCGAACCACGGGATCCGCTCGCGGAGCTTCGTCTCGATGCCGCGCCGCAGCGTCATCGCCGAGGCGGCGCAGCCGTGACACGAGCCCGACATGCGCACGTGCACGACGCCGCCCTCGACGTCGAGCAGCTCCAGGTCGCCGCCGTGGGACTCGATGTACGGGCGGACCTCGTCGAGCGCCTCCTCGATCTGCGTGCGCTCATCGAGCGGCACGAGCTCGTACATCGCCAGCACCGCCGAGGCAACCGGGTGATCGGGGTCGCCCGCGAGCAGCAGCTCGAGCGCCGGACGGTGGATGGCGTCCATGAGCGCCAGCAGCAGGAGCGCCCGCTCGTCGCCGTCGCGCTCGAGCGTGGCCACGAGGGTCTCGAGCTCGGCTACGGCCTTGTCAAAGTCCATACCGTCTCCGTGATCTCGGGCAGCTTGGCCTCGACCTGCTCGCTGAAGCCCTCGCCCCAGGTCTCGTCGCCCGGCTCCACCTCGACGACCCAGACGTCCTCCGGAAGCGCCTTGAACGCCTCCGAGACGACGATCAGGTTGTCCAGCGAGATCGAGCCGGTGACCGAGTCCCCGACCCGCTCCTGGATCTCCTTGTCCGGCGGGAGCACGTGGTCATATCGATACGCCGTGATGGTGCCCGGCTCCCGGCCCCGGTTCACCGCGCCGACGAACACGATCCGATCGTAGTCGGGTCGCTCGTTGAGGTTCTGCGTGAACCCGACGGGGTGATAGCCGAGATCCTCGAACTCGACGCCGTTGGCGGCCTGCGGGGCGAGCGTGTCGGTGATGTGCACACCGAGCGCGTTGTCGCGCAGGAACCGGTAGCCGACCCCGCAGACGAGCACGCGCACGGCGGCTGACTCCTCAGGCCCCTGAATCCGCCGGCCTAGTGATGGTCATGCACCTCGTCGGCCCCGCAGGCACAGCTGACGATCTCGCGCGAGACCGTGCGCCCGTCCATGTGCATGTGCGTCGTGCACGGCATGCAGGGGTCGAAGCTGCGGATCGCGCGGAGCACGTCGATGCCCTTGAAGTCCTCGGGCTTCTCGTAGTTCTCCAGCAGCGGCGTCGCCAGGACGGCTTCCTCGTAGGGCCCCGGGTTGCCGAACGGATCCTTGGGCGACGCCATCCACGTCGACGGCGTGAGGATCTGGTAGTTCTCGAGCACGCCCTTGTCCATCTCCATGTGGTGGGTGAGGTAGCCGCGGCCGGCGCCCCACAGCCCGACGCCCACGCGGTGGTCCTTCGGCATGTCGTACGGCGTCGACATCCGCGCGTCGGGACCGCCCTTGCGCAGCAGGTCGTAGGCGAGCCGGAGGTTGTCGTGGGTGATCGCGGCCGTGTAGAGGATGCAGTACGCGCGCGCCCGGTTGCGCTCGAAGGCGCCCCACGTCTCCGGGACCTTCCACTCGATCTCGGTGTTCGGCAGGTCGGCCTTGGGGAGGTGGATCTTCAGGCTGTGGCCCGTCGACTCGATGTAGTCGCAGTTGCGGTAGTGCGGCGACTGGGCGGCGATCCAGATGCGCGAGTAGGCGCCGGTCTCCATCGCCATCCGATCCCAGCGTGGCGCGGTCGCCCAGGAGTACTTCTCCTTCCAGCTCGTCGCCTCGGGCCGGGGGATCGTCTCCTTGTTCCACGGGTGCCACGGCGACAGCGGGTTGCCCGACGGGTCGGTCGGGTGGCGGTAGTACTCGTTGCCGTTGCCCGTCCACTCCTCGTAGAAGGCATGCTCGACGAACTCCTCGACGCCGGCGTTGAGCATCTGCAGGCTCGACGTGCGCAGCTTTCCGTCGACGAGCACGCCCGCGGGCGCCCAGCGCTCGTTGCCCCACGCGTCGCAGTTCTCGTAGTTGGCGTCGTAGACGTACGGATCGTCCCACTGGCCCGGCTCGATCATGTTCGCCGGACGCGTCCCGATGTCGCGGTACTTCGGGTTGACCTCGTAGAAGAACTCGGCCAGGTCGTCCCAGATGGCAGCGGTCTTGCGGCCGTAGTCGAAGTACTTGACGACGCGCAGCATGATCTCGTTGAGGTCCGACGCGTCGATCGTCGTGCTGACGCCGCCGGGCACGACGGTCTGCGGGTGCGGGTACTTGCCGCCGATGAGCACGTAGGCCTCGCGCGCCAGGCGCGTGTAGTACAGGCCCTCGAGGTAGAGCTTGCCGGTCAGCGGCGTCAGGTCGGTCATGAGATCCGACATGAGCTCGTAGCCGTGCGTCACGCCGTAGCGCGTCTTGGTGTTGCGCGCGCGCTCCCAGATCTCCGGGTTCGTCTCGCGCACGGCGGCCTCGGAGAAGTCCGGGCCGGCGAGCAGCGACAGGTGGATCGGATGGTCGTAGAGGTACTCGGTGCCCAGCAGCAGGTTGCGCGCGACGATGCCCATCGGCGGGGGCTTGATGCCGAAGGCCATCTCGAGGGCGAGCGCCGAGGCGGTCGCGTGGACGCCGCCGCACACGCCGCAGGCGCGGCTGGAGATGAAGATCGCGTCACGCGGGTCGCGGCCCTTGAGGATGATCTCGTAGCCGCGGAAGAGCGTCGCCATGGAGGCGGTCTCCATGACCTGCCGGTTCTCGAGGTCGACGACGGTGTGGAACGCGAGCGCCCCCGCCACGCGGGTGACCGGATCGAAGTCGACGCGCCGGACGGCGCCGTTGCGGGCAAACAGCTCCCGCATCCGCTCCGCGTCGTCCTCGATCGGCGTCGGCGCGGGCGTCTCGACATACGAGTACGGATTGGCGACGCCGGGCTTGAGTGAGGCGTTGCCCTGCGCGTCGAACTCGATCGGCAAGTTCTTGAAGCACATACTAGATTTCCTCCCGCTGCTCGACGCCCTGCTGGCTGAAGATGTTCCGGCTCTGCGGTAGTGGCTGCTTCTTGTTGCGCTTGGCGTAGTCGACGGAGCCCCGGTACTGGAGCTTCTTGTAGAAGTACGCGTTCGCGCGCCCCACGGCGCCCGGCCCCGCGGCGCCCTCTGCCCAGCCCGACGGGACCTCGCCGGCCTTGTCCCACATCGGCACCGTGTTGCCACTTTGCATCGACATCCGGCGCAGCCGCCGGATCGCGCCGCCGGTGACCTTGGAGACGCCGCCGGAGAGGGCGGAACCGGGCGGCGCCTTGTAGAAGGGGCTGAACTTGTCGGGGAAGCCGGGCATCGTGCAACCGATGCACGCGCCGCCGGCGACCATGCAGCCGCCCATGTTGTTGATCGCGCCGCGCTCGACGATGTTGCACTGCACAACCGGGCCCCAGCAGCCGATCTCGACGAGGCACTGGTTGTCGCCCGGCTCCTCGGCGAAGACGCCCTCCTCGTAGTAGCCCGCCTTCGGGCAGTGACGGTGCACGGTCTGGTCGAACAGCCACGCCGGGCGGCCGAGCTCGTCGAACTGCGGCACCGGCGCGAGGTTCGCGAGGAACAGGAGCACCGCCGCGACGGTTTCGGTGAAGTTGTCGCCGACGGGCGAGCAGCCGGGGATGTTGACGACCGGCACGCCGAGCGCCGAGCGGTAGTCCTTGCCGAGGAAGTCCGTGAGGCTCATCGAGCCGGTGATGTTTCCCGCCGCCGCCGGGATGCCGCCCCAGGTCGCGCAGGTCCCGATCGCCACGTAGGCGGCGGCTCCCGGCGCGAGGCGCCACAGCCAGTCGGTGACGCGGATGGGCTGCTCGGTGTCGTGGTCGGGGTCAAAGCCGCCGACCCCCATGCCCGAGAAGTAACCGAACGGGGTCGGGAACGCCTGGTCGTCGGGCACCGAGCCCTCGAGCACGACGACATACGGCGCCCCGAGCGTGCCGTCGACGGCGCGCCGGAACGGCGCGATGAACTCGGTGCCGGCGCCGGGCGAGAGCACCGGGTGGTGCAGCACGACCTTCGGCAGGTTGGGGATCCGGCCGAGCAGGAGATCCTCGACCGACGGGTTCGTCGCCCCGCTGGCGGCGATCGAGCAGCCGTCACAGCTCATGCCGGCGATCCAGAAGACGTGGACGATGTTCAGCGGCCCGGTGGGGCTTCCGCCGAGTCCTCCAAGCCCCTCGACGCCCGCGCCGAATACTCCGCCGCCGTGCGGGACCGTCTGGAGCTTGAGCTTGGACATCGGCCTAACCTCTCTCTCTCATCACAACCGGACGAGGCACTCTGTGTATCGTACACATACTATCCCGGGAATGTTGGCCGCTAGGACATCTCTTGTGATCTGGCGCGCGCGCGCGCCCCGCCGATGAGCAAACCGCGTCCGGGCGTCATCGCGGTCGACGCCGGGCTCGTCGGGCAGACCCTCGTGGAGGCGGTCCTCACGCGCGTGCAGAAGTGCGAGCCGCCCTCCCCGCCGGACCCCGTCGGCGCCGCGCTCGACGACGCCGACCAGGCGTTCACGCGCGAGCCGCGCGTCGAGATGCAGTTGCGCCGCGCCGGGTACCTCGCGCGCGTCGTCGAGGTCGAGCTCTTCGACCCCGCCAAGCAGCCCGCGACGTGGCTCTCCGCGCTCGTACGGCAGCGCTTCGCCGAGTGCAACGACTGGGCGGCCGCCCTGGCCGCCGCGTGCGCGCAGCTCGCGCGGGCCGAGCCCGTCGGCAAGCCGAGCCCCGACGATCCGGCATCGGCGCTGTGGCGCATCCCAGGACCGGGAGGCCACGTGCGCCACTATGTCGCCCGGCGCACGATCGAGGAGCACCTGCAAGGCCGCGACCGGGCGGTGGACGGCGACCCCGCCGAGCTGAAGATCCCGTGGGCTTACGGCTTCCTCGTGCGCGCGTGCGAGGAGGTTCTTCCCCATGACGGATCGCCCGCGGTCAGCGGCTGAACCGGCTCAGTGCGTCGAGCACGACATGCACGGATCGAAGCTGCGGATCGCGCGTAGCACGTCGATGTGACGCTCCTGGCCGTGGGTGGCGAGCGCCGGCGTCGCCATGACCGCCTGCTCGAACGGCCCCGGAGCGCCCGTGGAATCGCGCGCGGCCATGAACGTCGACGGCGCGACGATCTGGTAGTTGCGGATCACGCGGTCGTTCACCTCGACGTGGTGGCTGATGTAGCCGCGCGCGCCGCCCCAGAAGCCGACGCCGATGACATGGTCCTTGGGGATGGTGTAGTGGGCGAAGATCCCCGACTCGGGACCCCCGATCCGCGCGAGATCGAAGCCGATGATGAGGTTCTCGTAGGCGACGAGCGTCGCGTGCACGAGCCCGTAGGCGCGCGCGCGGTTGCGCTCGAAGGCATTCCAGGTCTCCGGCACGTGCCATTCGAGCTCGGCTGCGGGCATCGCGGTCGGCGGCAGGCCGAAGCGCAGGCTGCGACCGCTGGGCTCGAGGAAGCCGCGATGGGGCATCTTCTCCGCCATTGCGGTGATCCACAGACGCGCGCCGGGGCCGGTCTCCATCGCATTGCGCCGCCAGCGCGGCGCCGTCGACCACGTGTACTTGCCGCTCGGATTGGGGTCGGCGGGCTTGGGCAGCGTCTGCTTGTTCCACGGGTGGCGCGCGGATAGCGGGTTGCCGAGCGGATCCTCGGCGACGGCCTGCTCGCCGCTGCCGACCCAGTCCTCGTAGAAGGAGTGATCGACGTACTCCTCGATGTTCGAGTCGATGTCCGCCAGCCGCGTCGTCTGAAGCTGCCCGTTGATGATCGCCCCCGGCGTCGACCAGCGGCGCTCGCCCCACGCCTCGGAGTTCTCGTACGTCCCGTCGTACGCGTACGGGTCGTCCCACATGCCGAGGTCGATGAAGTTCGCGGGCCCCTCGCCGACCTGGCGGTAGCGCTCGTCGGCCTCGTAGAAGAACGCGACGAGGTCGTCCCAGATCGCGGCCACCTTGCGGCTGTAGTCGAGGAACTTCACGACCCGCAGCAGCGCGAGGTTCAGGTCGGAGGGGTCGACCGTCGAGCTGATGCCGCCGGGCACGATCGTCTGCGGATGCGGGTACTTGCCGCCCATCAGGACGTACGCCTCGCGGGCGGTCCGGCTCATCGTGAGCGCCTCGCGGTACAGGGGGCCGGTGAAGCGCGTCAGCCCGGCCATGATGTCTGACACGTTCTTGAGGCCGTGGATCTCCTGGCCGGCCGCCGGCGTCCTCTGCGCGCGCGCCCACAGCTCGGGGTTCGTCTCGCGCACGACCGTCTCGGAGTAGTCGGGCCCGGCCCGCGTGAGCAGGTGCGAGGGGTGGTCGATCAGGCTCTCGAGCGCGGAGAGCACGTTGCGGATCACGATGCCAAACGCCGGCGGCCACGCGCCGAACGTCATCTCCAGGGCGAGCGCCGAGCACATGGCATGGGCGCCGCCGCAGACGCCGCACGCGCGGCTCGAGATGAAGATCGAATCGCGAATGTCGCGGTCCTTGAGCAGCACCTCGTAGCCCCTGAACGTCGGCGCCATCACCGTGGCGTCGCTCATGCCGCCCGCGGGGTCGGCGACCGCGCGCAGAGCGAGCGCACCGGCTACGCGAGCGACCGGGTCGATCTCGATCTGCTGGCCGTAGGCGGCCGTCGGCTGGTAGGCCATCAGTGGTTCCTCCGGTACGTCCGCGTGCGCTTGGGCGTTCGCTGGCGTCGATCAGCGGACGATCCAAGCGTGCGGGGATTTGCGGGGAGAAGCACTACAGCTCCTCTCGCGTGATGACGTGCTCCTGCAGGACGTCGGTGCTGTCCTCGAGATCGACGCCCTTCTGGCGCAGGATGTCGAGGCTCTTGGGCTGCGGCTGCTTCTTGTTGCGCTCGCCGTGGTGGACGGAGCCGTGGTACTGGAGCTTCTTGTAGAAGTGCGCGTTGACCTTCTCGAGCGGGTTCTTCGCCCCGTGCGCGCGACCCCAGCCGGTCGGGCCCCCGTCGTCGAGGCGCGGACCGCCCTCCACGGTGCGATCCCAGATCGGCTCGCTGTTGGCGTTGCGCATCGACATGCGCCGCAGCCGCCGGATCCCGCCGCCGGTGACCTTCGAGACGCCGCCGGAGATCGCGGAGCCGGGCGGCGCCTTGTAGAACGGACTGTACTTGTCAGGAAATCCCGGCATCGTGCAACCGATGCACGCGCCGCCGGCGACCATGCAACCGCCCATGTGGTTGATCGCGCCGCGCTCGACGATGTTGCACTGCACCACGGGGCCCCAGCAGCCGATCTCGACGAGACACTGGTTGTCGCCCGGCTCCTCGGAGAACACCCCCTCCTCGTAGTAGCCGGCCTTCGGGCAGTGACGGTGCACGGTCTGGTCGAACAGCCATCCCGGCCGGCCGAGCTCGTCGAAGTCCGGCAGCTCTCGGGTGCCGCCGAGGTAGCGGACGATCGCGGTGAGCGTTTCGGTGAAGTTGTCTCCCTGCGGCGCGCAGCCGGGCACGTTGACGACCGGGATGCCACGGGCCGAGCGGTAGCCGGCGCCGAGGAAGTCCATGAGGCCCATGGACCCCGTGATGTTTCCGGCGGCCGCCGGGATGCCGCCCCAGGTGGCACACGTACCGATCGCCATGCACGCCGCGGCGCCCGGCGCCAAGGCCATGACCCAGTCGGTCACGCGCACCGGCTGATTGGCGCTGCGGTTCAGCCGCGCGCCACGCGGCCAGTCTGCGACCGTGCCCATGGCCGCGAGGTGCCCTGCACTCAGTGGCTGGTCGTCGGGGATCGAGCCCTCGAGCACGACGATGTACGGGGCGCCGAGCGACCCCTCCGCGGCGGCGGCGTACGGCGCCATGAGCTCGTGCCCCGAGGTCTCGGAGACCATCGGGTGGTGCAGCACGACGAGCGGGAGATCGGGCACGCGGTCGAGAACGAGCTCCTCGACCGACGGGTTGGTCGCGCCGAGCATCGCCACCGAGCAGCCGTCGCAGCTCATGCCCGACAGCCAGAAGACATGCACCATGCTCTCGCGCAAACCACCTTGAGCGCCGTATCCCGCAACGTCGTAGGCCATCTTCCGGTTCTCCCTTCTGCGCTGCGTCGACCACCTTGCGACCGCCGCACGGCCACTATGTGAGTGAACCATACACCGGCGTGGCGGCGATGGCCAGCGAGGCCCGCCGTTGTCTATGTGTTGAAGCCATACAGCTATCGCTGTAAGGTGGCCGCATGAAGCTCGCGATCGCCGGCAAGGGCGGATCGGGCAAGACCTCGATCTCCGGAACGATGGCTCGCCTGCTCGCCCGCAGCGGCCACAACGTGCTCGCCATCGACGGCGACTCCAACCCGAACCTCGCGCTCACGCTCGGCATCCCGGCCGAGCGGATGAGCCAGATGCCGACGCTGCCGTCGAACCTGCTGCGCAGGACCGAGGCCGGCCCGATGCTCACCGCGACGCTCGAAGAGATCAAGGCGTCGCATTCGGTCACCGGGCCCGACGGCGTCGAGCTGCTCGTCATGGCGCATCCCCAGCACGCCGACACCGGGTGCCTGTGCAGCATGCACGCCACGGTGCGGCGGATCATCGAGGCCGCGTCCGACGAGGAGCGCGACGTCTGCATCCTCGACACCGAGGCCTCGCCGGAGCATCTGTCGCGAGGCACCGCGAGCTACGCCGACGCGATGCTCGCCGTCGTCGAGCCCTACTTCAAGTCGCTCGAGACGGGCCGCCGCATGGCCGCGCTCGCCAACGATCTCGGGCTCGAGCGCGTGGCGCTCATCGCCAACAAGATCCGTGACGAGCGCGAGCTCGAGGCGGTGCAGACGTTCGCCGCCAACCACGGCCTCGAGATCGCGGCGACGATCCCGTTCGACGAGACGTTCTCACTCGCAGAGCGCGCCGGCCAGGCGCCGCTTGACTACGACCCCGACTCGCCGGCGATCGCCCCGATCGGCCGGCTCGCCGAAGCCTGGGGAACCAATGGAAGCAATGGACGAGCTTGAGGTCCTGCGGGTCCGCGACGAGGTGCTCCAGGCGATGTACTGGATGCACTCCGAGGCGATCGCGACGACGCCCACCGCGCAGGAGCTGAGCCGCTTTCTCGCGGTCCCCGAGGCCGTCCTGAGCGCTTACCTGGATCGATTCGTGGCCGACGGCCTGCTCGAACGTGATGCCGCTGGCTCACACTGGCTGAGCGCGAGCGGCATGGAAGCCGGCAAGCGGACCTTCGCTGACGAGATGGCCGATCTGACGCGTCCGACGCACGGCGAGTGTGACGACGACTGCTGGTGTCATGATTCCCCGGAGGCAGCGGCCGAGTGCCTCCATGAACGCACCGGACAAGCCCATTACTCCTGACTTCACACCCGCCCAGATCCTTCCGAAAAACTTCCTCCGCCCGTGCCTGCTGTTGCTGTTGCGTGAGCAGCCGGCGCACGGATACGACCTGCTCGAGCGCCTGCGGCCCCTGGGCTTCAGCCGCGATGATCCCGGTCGCCTCTATCGCGCGCTGCGCGCGCTCGAGAGCGACGGGCTCGTGCGCTCGGTGTGGGAGAAGTCGACGAGCGGACCGGACCGGCGCATGTACGAGCTCACGCGGGCGGGCATGGAGGCCCTGCACGATTCCGCGCAGGCGCTCATGGCGACCGACCAGATCCTCGGGGTGTTCCTCAGCCGCTACGCGGAGTTCGTCGCGCTCGAAGGCCGCAAGCGCACCCGTGCGCGTCGCGACTGACGCCGCCTCGCGCCGATGAGCGGTTTGCGGCTGGCCGTCGTCGGCAAGGGCGGTGCGGGTAAGTCCGTGGTGGCCGCGACGCTGGCGCGCCTGCTCGCGCGACGCGGGCATCGCGTGCTCGCGCTGGACTCCGACACGCTGCCCGGGCTCTCGCTCAGCCTCGGCGCCGACGTGCCCGACGACGCCCCGCTCAACGCGGCCGCCGAGCGCAACGAGAAGGGCCGCTGGCACCTCGTCAAGGGCGTCGGGCCCGCGCGGGCGGTGCAGCGCTTCGCGACCGACGCGCCCGACGGCGTGCGCCTGCTGCAGATCGGCAAGACCGACAAGCGCGGGCTGGCGCCCAACCGCGCGTCGCACAACGCCTTCTACCAGGTCATCCACCGGCTCGAGCAGGTGCGCTCGCTCGACGACTGGGCGATCCTCGGGGACCTGCCGGCCGGCCCCCGCCAGACGGCGTTTGACTGGGCGCCGTACGCGCAGCGCTTCCTGCTCGTCGTCGAGCCGACATGGCAGTCGATGCTCACGGCGCGCCGGATCACGAAGATCGCCACGCAGATGCGCGACGACGTGCAGCTGTCGCTCGTCGTCAACATGGTGACCCCGGACACCGACGTCGAGCGCGTGCAGGAGTTCCTCGGCGTGCCGCTGCTCGGCACCGTGCCCGTCGACGAGGACGTCCGCTCCGCCGAGCGCGCCGGCGTCGCCCTGCTGGACCTCGCGCCCGACGCGCAGGCGGTCCATGCGATCGGCCGATTGGCGGACGCGCTAGATGCAAGTAACATAGACCGCCTATGAAGATCGTCGTCGCAGGAAAGGGAGGCGTCGGCAAGACCACCGTCTCCGGAACGATCGCGCGAGCGTTCGCGCGCGCCGGACACGACGTGCTCGCGCTGGATGCCGACACGAACCCGATGCTGGGCGTCTCGCTCGGCGTCGGCCCCGAGGAGACCGACCTGCTCGTCGCCGTCCGCCAGGGGCTGGAGACCGGCGAGACGGAGCACGAGCGCTCGACCGAGGGCTTCGTCGAACGCTTCGGACGCGACGCGCCCGACGGCGTGCGGCTCGTCGTCGCCTCGCGCATCGAGCGCGCCAACCCCGGCTGCACGTGCTGCGGGGTCTCTCCCGAGGGGCTGCTCTCAGAGCTCGAGTCCGACGGCAAGATCATCGTCGGGGACCTCGAGGCCGGCATCGGCACGGTCATGCGCCTGCAGGAGGGCCAGGCCGACATCGTGCTCGTCGTCGCTCAGCCCACCGCGAAGTCGCTGAACATCGCGCGCCGCGCGGTCGAGATGACCGACGAGCGCGGCGCCCGCGTCATCGTCGTGGCCAACCGCGTGCGCGACGACGAGGATCTCGCCGTCATCCGCGAGGCGGTCGGGGAGTGCGAGCTCGTCGTCGTGCCGGACGAGCCGGCGATTGCCCAGGCCGACCGCGAGGGACGCGCGGCGATCGACGTCGACGAGGATGCGCCCGGCGTGCGCGCGCTCATCGATCTCGCCGACCGGCTCGCGGGCATCGGCGCCGTCGCCTGACGCAGCCGGCTCGTCGGCCCACTAGTGGGCCTCGGCGCCCGGCTCCTCGCAGGCCTGAAGGAACGCGTCCTGCTCGTCGCGGAAGCGCTTGACAGCCGCGGCCGTGCGCGCGAGCTCGGCGCGCCCCACGTCGGTGATCGTGTAGACGCGCCGCCGCGGGCCGGAGTCGGAGCGCATCCAGTGTGACGAGATGAGGCCGTCGCGCTCCATCTCGCGCAGGCTGCGGTACATCACCGCAGGATCGACGTCGAGCGCGCGAACCGCGAGCTCGCGGCGCAGCTCATAGCCATAGCTGGACCCGTTCCTGAGCAAGAGCAGAAACCAGGCGGTTCGAAACTCCTTACGCATTATATGATCGCCACACATAGTGGCAGCCGCGCTGCCGAACGAGGAGCCCGATTTCGCGTGACCGAGCATCCGCCTGCCCCACCGCAACCGATCCCGATCACCGTGGTGACCGGCTTTCTCGGCGCCGGCAAGACATCGCTGATCAACCGGCTCGTGGCCGCGCGGGCAGGCGCCGAGCGCATCGGGGTCGTCGTCAACGAGGCCGGCGAGATCGGCCTTGACGGTGAGCTCCTCGGCGACGTCAGCGACGACGTCGTCGAGATCGCCGACGGCTGCGTCTGCTGCACGAGCCGCGGCGAGCTGCTCGAGGCGATCACGCGCCTGCACCGCGCCGCCGGGGACCTGGATCGCATCATCGTCGAGACGAGCGGGCTCGCCGATCCGGGTCCGGTCGTCGATGCGCTGGCGAGCATCACGCACGTCCTGCGCCTGGACACCATGGTGGCCGTCGTCGACGCCGTGCATGTGCTCGATCAGCTCGACGTGCACCAAAGCCCCGAGGCGCGCCAGCAGGTGCAGATCTCCACCCACGTCGTCGTGAGCAAGATCGACCTCGCCGAGGAGGATGCCGTCGAGGCCGTGCGCGCGCGGATGCGCGCGATGAACCCCCAGGCGCAGATCATCGTCGTCCCGCGCGAAGCGCTCGACATCGAGCTGCTGCTCGACCGCTTCGCCTTCGCGGCCGACGACGAAGCCGGCGGCGAGGAGGACCACGGGCACGTCCACGATCACCTCGAGGTCGACATGTTCTCGATCGAGCTCGCGGGCGAGCTCGACCCGGCCCGCTTCGACGGCTGGCTCGGCGGGCTGGTCATGCTCAAGGCGCCCGACCTGTTTCGCATCAAGGCGATCGTCGCGCTGGCCGGCGAGTCGCGGCGCCAGATCGTGCACGGCGTGCAGACGTACATCGAGTCCGCCGCGGGCCGCGAGTGGCAGCCCGGCGAGCCGCGGGCGAGCCGGATCGTGATCATCGGCCGCGACCTCGACGACGGGCAGTTGCGCGACGAGCTCGGTCGGTGCGTCGTGGGTTGAGGGCTTGCCGGCGCCGGCCAACGGCATCAATGAGGAAAACGGGAGGGGCTGGTGTCCCCGGGAGGGCGCGTCAGGAAGGCGCCCATCAACAAGTTGCGACGGACGCGGCCGGCCGAGGGCGGGAGCTACGGCACCCGCACCTCGTCGATCATGCCGAGCTTCGTGTGCGGCGGCCCTCCGCCGCGGTTGCGCACGAAGCACAGCAGGGCGTAGCGGCCCGAGCGCAGGTCGAGTTCCGTGACCTGGCGCCCGCCGCCCTCGAGGACGACGGTGTCGCGCGTTCCGACGTCATCGATCGGCGGCACGCCGACGTAGTTCGTGCCGGTGAAGAAGCGGCGCACCTCGGCGAGGCTCGCGCCGGTGCGCATCGGGGCGAAGAAGACGTGGTGCGGCTCGCGGCCGGTGTTGCGGAAGTCGACGGTCGCGCGCCCCGCTCTCAGCCCCGCCGTCCGGAAGGCGAACTCGTAGGCATCCACGCGGGCCGCCGCGCGCGGGAGGGCAGCGTGCGCGGCCTTGCCGGTCACGCGCAACGGCGCGACGGAATCGCCCTTGCCGCCGGTGCCCGCGACGTAGTAGCGGCCGGCCCGCAGGTTCTGGAGGGTCGTCCCGGTGGCGCCCGGCTCGGTCAGCGCGACGCCGCCGGCGGCCAGCAGCCAGCCGGGCAACGGTCGCCTGGCACGCTGCGCCTCAGCCACCGTGTGATCGCCGTCGATCCTCCACAGCTGCGCCTTGTGCGGAACCTGGCCCTCGTTGCGCAGCCGGATCTCGACGAGGCCCGCTGCGACCGAGCCGGGAGCGCGGTAG